>JBKOWB010000334.1:0-4528 GCA_046724195.1 Actinomycetota bacterium | reverse complement strand
GGTCAGCTCCGCTCGGGCCGCCAGGATGGCCCGCCGATCGTCCGCGTGCCGGGCCACGCGCAGCGCCGCGTGCACGCCCGCCACCACCGCCGGCGGCGGCGCGGTGTCGTAGATGAAGGTGCGGCTGGTGTCGACCAGATGCCGGATGAACGCCGCCGGCCCGGTCACCACACCGCCGGCGCCGCCGAGTGACTTGGACAACGTGGCGGTGACCACCACGTCCGGGGCACCCGCCAGCCGCGCCGCCGCGACTCCGCCCGCGCCGGACGGCCCCAGGATGCCGACCGCGTGCGCGTCGTCGACCACCAGCAAGGCGTCGCGCGCCGACGTCACCTCGTGCAGCGCGGCAAGCGGCGCCAGATCACCGTCCACGGAGAACACCGACTCGGTGACCACCACCGCGGGACGGCCGGGCGCGGCGTCGAGCAGCGCGGAGACGGCAGCCGGGTCGGCGTGCGGAACGACCACCGTCTCCCCGCCCGAGATCTTGCAACCGTCGATCAGCGAGGCGTGGTTGTAGGCGTCGCTCAGAATCAGCGTGTCGCGCGTGGCGAGCGCGCGGATCGCGCCCAGATTGGCGAGATAGCCGGACGAGAAGACCAGCGCCTGTTCCGCGCCGAGCCAGTCGGCCAGATCCGTTTCGAGCGCGGTGTGTTCGTCGGTGGACCCGCGCACCAGGCGCGAACCGGTGGCGCCCAGCCCGTACCCCTCCAGGGCCTTCGCCGACGCCGCGATCACCGCGGGGTGGCGGGCCAGGCCGAGGTAGTCGTTGCCGGCCAGGTCGACGACCTGGTCGCCGGCCGCGCGCGGCCGCAGCTGGCGGCTGAGTCCGGCCTTGGCCCGGCCGCGGGCCAGGCGCTCCAGCGCCTCCAACCAGCCCGCCAACGCCGCCTCGCAATCGCCCGATCCGCCTTAGATCGGCAAACTACCACCCCTGCCGGACAGCGCTGGCGGGGCCGGATTGCGGCCGGCGGCGGGCGGTAAGGTACGGCAATGCCAGAGATCCTCGACCGCGCCCGCGCCCGGGTGCTCGCAGACGGTGCCGGCCTTGACGAGGACGAAATCCTTCAGGTGCTGCGCCTGCCCGACGACGATCTGCCGGAGTTGCTGCAGCTGGCTCACGAGGTCCGGATGGCGTGGTGCGGCCCGGAGGTCGAGGTCGAGGGCATCGTGTCGCTGAAGACCGGCGGCTGCCCCGAGGACTGCCATTTCTGCTCGCAGTCGGGCCTGTTCACCTCGCCGGTGCGGTCGGTGTGGCTGGACATCCCGTCATTGGTGGAGGCCGCGAAGCAGACGGCCGCCACGGGCGCGACGGAGTTCTGCATCGTGGCCGCGGTGCGCGGACCCGACAAGCGGCTGATGGCGCAGATGCGCGAGGGTGTCGCGGCGATCAAGGCCGCGGTCGACATCCAGGTCGCGGCGAGCCTCGGCATGCTCGCCCAGGAGCAGGTCGATGAGCTGGTCGAGATGGGGGTGCATCGCTACAACCACAACCTCGAGACGTGCCGCAGCTACTTCCCCAACGTGGTGACCACCCACTCGTGGGAAGAGCGCTGGGACACGCTCAAGATGGTTCGCGACTCCGGCATGGAGGTCTGCTGCGGCGGCATCCTGGGCCTCGGCGAGACAACCGAGCAGCGTGCCGAGTTCGCGGCGCAGCTCGCCGAGCTGGATCCGCACGAGGTCCCGCTCAACTTCCTCAACCCCCGGCCGGGCACGCCGCTGGGCGACCGCCCGGTGGTGGAAGGCAAGGATGCGCTGCGCGCGATCGCCGCGTTCCGGCTGGCCATGCCCAAGACCATTCTTCGGTACGCGGGTGGCCGCGAGATCACACTCGGCGATCTGGGCACGCGGGACGGACTCCTCGGCGGCATCAACGCGGTGATCGTCGGCAACTACCTGACCACGCTGGGCCGGCCGGCGACCGAGGACCTGGCGCTGCTCGCCGAGCTGAAGATGCCGGTCAAGGCCCTCTCTGCGACGCTGTGACGGTCGTGATGGCGGGCGGCGACTCAGCGGTTACCGCGCCCTGGTGCGACCGGTGCGGCGAGGCCGTCGCCGAGGGGGACCACACGGCGTGCATGGCGGCGCGACGGTTCGAGCCGCCCCGGTTCTGCCCGGACTGCCGACGCCGGATGAAGGTGCAGGTGTTGCCCACGGGCTGGACCGCGACGTGCGCGGCGCACGGCGTCCGGAGTTGCTGACCAGCTCTATCCCGAGGTGGCCGGCGTCTCGTCGGGGGCCGGACGGCGCTCGGCGACGGGCAGCGTCACGCTGAGCATCGCGCCGTCCCGGCACGCCGTACCAGTGCCGACGCGGCGCAGCGTGCGCAACATCGCCACGTTGTCCGCCCCGGTGTGCGCCAGGACCGCCGCCAAGCCCGCCCGATCGGCGTACGCGAGCAGGCGCCGGAGCAGCGCCGTGCCGATGCCCCGGCGTTGCCAGGCGTCCTCCACCAGCAGCGCCACCTCCCCGAGGTCGCCCTCGACCAGCAGGTTCGCCATCGCCACGATGTCGTCGCCCTGCTCCACCACCAGCGCGAGGCCGCTCGCCGGGGCCAGGAGGCGCCGCAGCCGGGCGTCCGGCGGGGCCTGCGCGCCGGCCAGGTAGCGTCGCTGCCGCGTCGCCGCGGAGCTGCGCCCGTGCAGCCGGCGTACGGCCTCGACGTCGTCGCCGTTCGCGGGCCGGACGAGCAGCGCGGCGCCGTCCGGTAGCAACAGCGTGACCTGCTCCTCGTGCTGCCGCAGCAGCGCGCCGCACACCTCGACCAGGGCCTGCGCCCGGGCGTACTCGGCCGGCGTGAACACGGGCGCGCCCCTTATCACCTCGAACGATCCGCCGGCCGGGTCCGCCAGCGTCATCCGCTGTCCGGCGAGGCGAGGCCGGCCGGCCGGATCGTCCGGGCGCCACCGAACCTCGGTCGCTTCGAGCAGCGCGATAAGCGCCTCACCCAACGCGTCCGGATCGTGTACGAGCCGCCCGGCCAGCGCGAGCGCCCGGGTCGGCTGGTCGGCCAGCCCTTCGGCCTCGGCGCGGGCGATGAACACGTCCCGCCCGCGGCCGCGGGTCACCGCGGTGCGCAGGTCGGCCTCCGAGAGCTTCTCCGGCGCGTCCACGAGGAAGTCGTCCACGGCGCCGTTCTCGGTGGTGTGCACCTGGACGGCGAGGATGTTCACCGACCGGAGCGCGAGGCTCGCGGTGAGGACGGAGAGATAGCCCGGCCGGTCTTCAACCGTCGCCCGGATCCGCCACAGTGCCATCGGAGGCGATTCCCTTCGGATCGGATCACTGGACCGGATCCAAGCGTGCCTCGCCGCTGTTACCCAGACATTGCCTGAGCTGGCCTGACTATGAGTGTTCAATCACAACCGGCGGCGCGACGGCGTGATCGAGCCGGTCGCCCAGGATCACCGCGGCGGCCCGTACCAACTGGGCGACGCGATCGACCTCGATGACATGGAACGCGGCCGCCGGCAGATCGTCGTCGTCCACCCGGGCGACGACGAGCACCAATCCGGCGCGGCCGAACGGCGCGACCGCGTAGCGGGTACCGTCCGGGCCGGTCATCGGTCGCGCCCGCAGCGGGGTGACCTCGGGCAGCCGCAGCGGTGACGGGGCCCGCCAGCTCGCGTACGCGGTCGCCGGCTCGCTGCCGAGGTGCAACGTCGGCTCATCGGGGAGGGGGCGTGGGGCCCCGCCGGAGCGGGCGGCCCAGTCGGCCGGCACCACCGCAGCGGCCGCCCAGTCGGCGGCGAGCAGGCCCGGCACGGCGTCAACGAGAATGGCGAGCCCGTCCGCCGGGTTCCCGGCGACCTGAGCGAGTAATTCGGCGTCGTGCCCGCCGGAGACCGGCGCGCCGATAGCCTTCCAGACGCCGTCGACCTGTACGCCCGGGATGGCGGCGAGGCCGGCCATGAGGCGTTCCACGCGGGAGGCGCCCGGCCAGACGACCGTGAAGTCGTCGACGGCCCGGCCGCCGAGTCGCTCCAGCACCACCACCTGGACGATGTCGGCACCGGCGACGCCGAGCGTGCGCGCCACCTGTCCCAGAGCGCCAGGACGGTCCGGCAGCGTGACCCGTACGCGCAGCAACATGCAGCTCCTCCCGTCTGAAGACGGCACGGCAGTGCCATCGGTGAGGCGTACAGCCTGGCAACGAGGCGTTTCACACCTGTTGCGGCGCTGTGTCCCAGCCGATAAAGGCAAGCCTATGCTCCTCAGGCGGAGGCTCGACGGACGAGGCGGGTGTCGAGCAGAACATGCGAATCCGCCACCGGTCCCCGGCCGATGAGCGCGATCAGCAGCTCGGCCATCCGGCGGCCATCAGGTCGGAGGCGGCGAACACGGCGTCGAGGTCGGTATCGCGCTCCAGCAGCGTCTTCATCGCCGCGACGCCGCCGGACTCGCTGAAGTCGCGTACGCGATCGTCCGTCCCGGCGCCGGTGTCCTGCGCGAGTTCCGGCAATACCGCATAGGGTCTTCACATGATCTGTCGCGCGTGCCGTGAGCGGCGGCACGAGGATTGCCG
>JBKOWB010000042.1:0-5937 GCA_046724195.1 Actinomycetota bacterium | reverse complement strand
GCCGTGGCGCGAGCCGCGGTCCGGCCGAAGCCGGGCTACGACGAGCCGGGCGGTCCCGCGGTCGTGCCCACCGGTGGCGGCCGCCGCGGCATGGACCGGGACCCGTCGAAGGCGGCCAAGCGCCGCCGCCGGGCCAACATCCTCACCGCCGCGGCCGCCGTCGTGGTCATCCTGATGGGCGCCGGCGTGGTCGCGGGCACCTGGTTCTTCGACGACGTCCAGCTGACCGAGCCGAAGGCCGAGGACCAGGTCACCCAGCTGCTGGAGAGCGACGGCAAGACCCTGCTCGCCACCATCGGCGAGCAGAACCGCTCGCTCGTGCCCTACCAGAGCATCAACCCGGTCATCGGGTACGCGGTGATGGGCGCCGAGGACAAGAACTTCCTGCACCACCACGGCATCGACACGAAAGGCATCCTGCGCGCCGCGTGGAACAACTTCACCGGTGGCTCCACGCAGGGCGCCTCGACGATCACCCAGCAGTACGCGCGGCACGCCGCGGACCTCAAGGAGATCAGCTACAACCGCAAGCTCCGCGAGGCCGTGATCGCCCGCAAGATGGAGGACGTCTACAGCAAGCAGGAGATCCTCGGCCGTTACCTGAACTCGGTCTACTTCGGCCGCGGCGCGTACGGCATCGAGGCCGCGGTCAAGGCGTACTTCGGCAACGACCGTTCCTCGCTCACCCAGCCGGGCCAGAAGGGCGCAATCACGGCCGGCGAGGCTGCGATCCTCGCCTCGGTGATCAAGCAACCCGAGCCGGTACAGGGCGGCCACAAGGGATACGACCCGCAGAACAACCTGCCGGCAGCTCAGGAGCGGTGGAACTACACGCTGAACAACATGGTCGAGGAGGGATGGCTCAAGCCGCAGGACCGCCCGACCGAATACCCGAAGACGTGGAAGAAGTTCGACCCGAACGCGTGCCGCACCACCTGCGGTAACAACAAGCCAACCGGCAAGATCATAAAGTACGTCAAGCAGGGACTGCTCGCCATGGGCATCAAGCAGGACGAGTGGACCCAGGGTGGCCTGCGGATCACCACCACGATCGACCCTCAGGTGCAGAAGGCGGCCGAGGAGGCGGTGAACCGGAGCAATCCGGACTCGCCGATGCACGACCTCAAGAGCTCGTACAAGCCGGCGCTCGTGGCGGTCAACCCCACCAACGGCCGGGTGCTCGCCTACTACGGCGGCCCGCAGGGCGACGGTGTGGGCTGGGACTACGCCGGGCCCAACTACGGCAAGGACGGCAGCTTCCTCGGCGGCGGCCGGCCACCGGGCTCCTCGTTCAAGATCTACACGCTGCTCGCGGCGCTGACCGCCGGCTACGGCTTCGACACCACGTGGGACTCCACGCTGAAGAAGATCGGCGGCGACACGATCAACAACTCCAGCCGTACCAGGCTGGCGTGTGACAAGCAGCGCTGCCCTCTGGACACGGCGACGATCGAGTCGTACAACTTCCCGTTCTACTGGCTCGCCGACAAGCTGGGCTCGGCAAAGGTGCTCGAGGCGGCGCACGCGGCGGGCGTGCAGTACATCGCCAGCCCCGCGAAGGTTGGCCAGCGGATCGATCTGAGCAAGGCCGACGACGGCGCCCTCAAGGGCTTCGGCAACGAGGTCGGCTTCGGCCAGTACGCCATCACGCCTCTCGACCACGCCAACGGCATCGCCACGCTGGCGGACGACGGCGTCTACAACAAGGCGCATTTCGTCCAGACCGTCCAGAAGCGCGATCAGAAGACCGGCAAGTTCGTGCCGTACCACAATGAACAGACCAAGCCGAGGCAGGTCTTCGACCGGAACGTCGTGGCGGCCATCGACAACGTGCTCGAGAAGATTCCCGGGCACAACGACAAGTCGCTCAAGGGCGGCCGGCACGCCATCGCCAAGACGGGTACGTGGGAATACAAGGACGGCAAGTCGGGCGAGAACGGCGACGCCTGGACGATCGGCGCGACCCGAGAGATCGCGGCATCCGTCTGGATCGGTAACTACGACAAGAACAACAATCCTCTACCGATCAAGACGGCCAACGGCAAGAACATGTCCGGTGGATCGGTGCCGGGCGCGGTCTGGAAGCTGTTCATGGACCTCGCCAGCAAGTACATCGACGCCCCCGACGAGGACTTCCTGCCGAACGTCAAGGTTGGCGATCCGAACCTGAAGGGCAATGGCCTGCCGCCGCTGCCGGTCCAGGAGCCGCAACAGAACTGCATCCTGGGCGGCCTCTTCTGCCCCGGCGGCAACGGCCAAGGCAACGGTAATGGCAACGGCAACGGGAACGGCAAGCCCGATGGTCGGCCGAACCCGCTGCCGACACTGCCCGGCCCCGGCGGCGGAGACGCCACTCTTCCCCCGCCGAACCCAAATGAGGGCGCGGTGTCGACCGGTTAGCCGCTCGATGCCCGACGGCGCGCGTCCCGTCCCCGGGGTGCGCGCCGTCTGCGTTTCGCCGCCGCCGGGCGTCCGGTTCTGCGCGGCCGGAGGGCGTCGCCGCTGCGGCGGCGACATGCGGCATGATGCCAAGACATGAGCGCCCAGTCGAACCCGGACACCGAACGGCCCCAGGACCTTCCCGCGGTATCCGATGGGTTCGTTCGCGGGCTCTCCGAGGCGATCGGCGGTCCCCTGGGGGAGCACGCCGCCGCGTCGAGCTCCCGCCCGGGCAGGTTCTGGACCGCTTCGCGGATCATCCTGGCCTTGACGTGCCTCACGCTGGCGCTGCACTGGGTGCAGAAGTCGCCCTGCCAGGACGGCGACTGGCAGAAGAACATCCAATACACCCGGTTCTGCTACACCGATGTGCTGGCCCTCTACTACGCCGAGGAGCTCAACGAGGGCAAGGTGCCGTACAAGGACCACGCGGTTGAATATCCGGTGGTCACCGGCTACTTCATGGGTGCGCTCGGGTTGCCCGTGCACGCCCTCGGTGTCAAGTACCCGGGCATCAACCAGGGCAAGTGGTTCTACAACGCGAATGCGCTCGTGCTGTCCGCGCTGGCCGTGGCGACCGCCGCCGTGATCCTCGCACTGCGGCGGCGCAGACCCTGGGACGCGGCGATCTTCGCGCTCTCGCCGATCCTCTTCGTCACCGCCACGATCAACTGGGACTTCCTCGCGATCGGCTTCGCCGCGTTCGGCCTGTACGCCTGGGCGAAACGCCGGCCGGTGCTGGCCGGTGTCCTGCTCGGGCTCGGCGGCGCGGCGAAGCTGTGGCCGCTGTTCATCATCGGCCCGCTCTTCGTAGTCGCGCTGCGTTCCCGGCGGACGCGCGAGTGGGCCTTGGCGCTCGCGGGCGCGGCCGTCGCCTGGGTGGCGGCCAACGCGCCCGTGTTCCTCCTCTATCGCACGAGCTGGGAACGCTTCTTCGACCTCAACACCACGCGGCCGATCGACTGGGGCACGTTCTGGTACATCGGGCGCTATCTCGACACCAAGTGGAACAGCGGCGCGCCCGGCGACCAAGGGCCGTTCCAGTGGCTCAGCGACCACATCCCGTTCCTCAACACCCTGACGTACGGGCTGTTCCTGCTCTCCTGCGCCGCGATCGCCGTGCTGTGCCTGCTCGCGCCCCGGCGCCCACGGCTTGCTCAGGTCGCCTTCCTGGTCGTGGCCGCGTTCCTCATATTCAGCAAGGTGTGGTCCCAGCAGTACGTGCTCTGGCTGCTGCCGCTCATCGTGCTGGCCCGGCCGCGGTGGGGAGCCATCGTGGCCTGGTCGGTCGCGGAGATCGGCTACTTCACCGCGTTCTACGGCGAGCTGCTCGGTGCGGGCGGCAAGCCGGTCATCCCGGAGGGCGTATTCGTGCTCGCGGCGGCCCTGCGCCTGATCACCGTGGCGATCCTGTGCGGCCTGGTCATCCGGGAGATCTGGCGACCCGAGCTGGACCCGGTCCGGCAGACCTACACCGACGACCCGGACGGCGGTCCCTTCGACGGCGCCCCGGACGCAGACTGGGTCGCGCGCCTGCGGCGGTCGGCCGGACTGGAGAAAGCGCCCGAACGCGCCGCCGAGCCGGTCAGCTCAGCCTGAACACGACCGTCCCGTTGTCGAGGTCCTCGCGGCGGATGCCGAGCGCGTCGACCGGGACGTCGCCGGAGCGCTCCCAGACCGTGCCGGCGGCCTGCCCGCGCAACAGCACGACGGTCTTGATGCCGAGGCCGCGCAGATACTGGACGCTGGTCGTGTCCGGGAACGAAGCGGCGCGCTGGCGCACCTCGGCCTGCCGGGCGGAGGCGAATCCGCCGCCCCCGTTCGCCATCTGCTGGAAGCGCGACGTCGACCAGAGCATGACCGTCTGGTCGCTCATGGCCGCGCTAGGGAGCACCAACATCGGGCCGGTCACGGTACGCATCGCCGCGGGTTGGGCCGGGACCACCGGATGCGGCGTCGCGTTCCAGCTCTCCACGAGCACGAGCAGCAGCGGTACGAGCGTCGCGAGGCGCAGCCACGGCCCTGGCCACGGTGGCATCCGTAGCGCCGACAGGTGCTCGGCCCGCCGCACGAATTCCGCGACCGCCCCGGCGGCGAGTACCGCGAGCAGCAACGTCACCCACAGCATGAGCCGGCCGGGAATCCGCACGCCCAGCGAGCCGGGCAGGTGACCGAACAGCGGCAGATAAGTCCAGCGCCCGCCGAAGACGGTGGTGCCGAGCGTGAAGACGACGCTGACGGCAACGCCGAGCAGCAGGAGCAGGCGCTGCCACCACTTCCAGACCGAGAAGACGAGCCCGACCAGCGCCAGCGCGTACAGCACGAAGCCGGGCAGCAGCGTCATCTCGGCGGGCCAGGCCAGCGACGACCGAGGCCCGGCGTGCGCGGCGCCCCAGATCCGGGACTCAGCCGGCGCGATGAACAGGCTGCGCCACGGCGGGGAGAAGAAGTCGATCTCGGTGCCGCTGGGTCCGGTGTCGGCGACCTTGAAGTACGGGATCGCGATGAGCGCGCCGACGCCCGCGACGATCAGTAGCCCGAAAAGGTCCGTTACGAGGAGCCGCCATCCCAGAGCCGGTCCTTGCCGGCGCTTGCGCAGGTGGCGGACCGGCATCGCGATGGCGACGACCACCGCGATGCCACCCAGCACGTACGCGAATGGCAGCCCCAGCGAGAAACCGAGGCCGATCTGCCACGCCGCGACCAGCCAGCCGCCGGCGGCCCAGCCAGCGTGCTGGCGGTCGGGCCTGAAGCCGTGTCGCAGCGACCAGCCATGGCCGCGGGCCAGCATCGCCAACGCGAGCGGGATGCCGCCGGCCGACACGATGTCGAGATGGCTCTCTTGAGCGAGGCGCCACGGCGCGTACGCGAACGCCACCGCGGCGACGGTCGCGCCCGTGCGGCCGGCGCCGAGCTGCCGGACCAGCGCGTAGCCGCCGACGGCCAGCAGCGCATGCGCCAGCACGAAGAGGATGTTGTACCGCAGGACCGCCGCGAGCGGCCCGTCGCCGAGTATCCCGGCCGGGGCGTAGCCGAGCAGGCTGTCGCCGAACGCGAAGCCGTACCGCTGCGGGAAGTACGCGTTGGACTGCCAGAGCTTCGCCGGATCCGTCCACAGGATGTGCCCCGACCAGGCGACCTGCCATGCCTGCCGAGCGGGGTCCCCGAGTTCCTGCGGAAGCACGTGCAGGGGATAACGCAGGGTGGGCCAGGTCAGCACGACGGCGAGCAGCAGCCCGCCGTAGATGACCAGCGCGTACTCGTGGATGAGGGATCGCCCGGTGGCGCGCAGGGCGCGGCGGATGCGGCCGGGTGCGCGCTCCGGCGTCGTGGCGAACGCGGTCCATGGATCGGGCGGGACGCCGGGCGGACGGTCCGTGGGCAGCGGCCTGCGCCTCAGCTCCGCGCCGGGCGGCTCGCCGTCCGGCGCAGGTGCCGGCTCGTCGCGCACCTCCGCGCCTTCTCCGGGCGCTGCCGGGGCGTCCGTGGGGGCGGGCT
>JBKOWB010000347.1:0-10676 GCA_046724195.1 Actinomycetota bacterium | reverse complement strand
TAGAACGTCACCGGGCCGCCGTCGAGCGCCTTGCGCAGTTCGTCGGGGTCCGTCGAGTCCTGGATCAGTCCGCGCCACAGCAGGTCGTCAACGAGAGTCACGTGGCTGATTCTCCCGCACGCGGATGACCCGGTCGCACCGGGTTTCGGGATGACGGTGTGATGCGTAAATGCAAGGCTGTCCGTATGAGTCGCCTGGGATCCGCGGAAGCTCCCGTCGAGCTGTCGAAGAAGAAGGCCATCGCGCGGCTGGAGGAGGCGCAGGAGCGAATGCTGCGCCTGCGGCTGCTCCTCGGCGGCCAGATCGCCGGGCAGCGGATCGGGCCGCCGCTCTGCGTAGTCTTCGAGGGTTGGGACGCGTCCGGCAAGGGTGGCGCCATCAAGCGGCTGGTCGCACCGTTGGACCCGCGGTTCGTACGGGTTTCGCAGTTCGCCGCGCCGACTTACGACGAGAAGCGGCATCACTTCCTGTGGCGGTTCTGGCCGAAGCTGCCGGGCTGGGGCGGCATGGCCGTCTTCGACCGTTCCTGGTACGGGCGGGTGCTGGTCGAGAGGGTCGAGGGATACGCGACGAAGGAGCAGTGGTCGCGCGCCTACAACGAGATCGTGGAGTTCGAGCGGACCCTGACCGCCGAGGGCATGATCATGGTCAAGTTCTGGATGCACGTCTCAGCCGAGGAACAGATGCGCCGCTTCGAGGACCGGGCGAACGATCCGCTGCGTGCCTGGAAGCTAACCGACGAGGACTGGCGCAATAGGGAGAAGCGGCCGGCGTACGAGGCGGCCGTCAACGAGATGCTCGAGCGCACGGATCCGACCTGGGCGCCGTGGCACGTGATCCCCGGCGACAACAAGCACTACGCGCGGCTCTCCGTGGTCGAGCGGGTGTGCGAGGCGGTCGAGGCCGAACTCGGAAGGCGCGGCTACGAGGTGTAAGGCGGCAGGTTGAGTGTCTTCCGGATGGCGGCCTGCACCTGCTCCGGCGCGGGCCGGGCGTCCACGTCGTGCACGACCTCCTTGCGCCGGAACAACTCCAGCACGGGCCGGGTCTTCTCGTCGTACTCGCGCAGCCGGGCGTCCAGCGCTTCCGGTGTGTCGTCCGGACGCGTGGTGAGCCTATGGCCGCAGATGTCACAGCGTCCCTCGACCACGGGGCGATCGGCGATGAGGTTGTAGTCCATGCCGCAGTTCGGGCAGAGCCGGCGGCTGAGCACGCGCCGGCGTACCTCGTCGTCGGGGATCTCCAGGTGGATCACACCGTCGATGTCGTAGCTCTCCATGAAGAACTCGGCCTGCCGCCCGTTGCGCGGGAAGCCGTCGACGACGAAGCCGAAGTTCCAGTCGTGCTGGTCGAGCCGCTCGCGGACCACCGCCTCGACGAGGTCGTCGCTGACCAACTCGCCGGCGTGCATGGCGCGGCGCACCTGGGCGCCCATTTTGGTGTGGTTCTGCACATGCCAGCGGAAGATGTCGCCGACACCGATGTGCACCATGTCGAGGTCGCCGCAGAGCATCGCGCTCTGGGTTCCCTTGCCGCTGCCCTGGACGCCCATAATCACGTACTTGTGCATGTGCCTTCCCTCAGTCGGCAGCGCCGATGCGCAGCGGCCCTGGGGCGGGCCGCCCGGTGAGCGTGGTCGGATCGATGCTCCAGCCGCCGGCCACCCGGAGCACATCGTGCTCGGAGACCAGGACGATGGTCTCCGCGTCCATGATCTCAGGAAGTCCGGCGGCGCGCTCGGCCGGATCCGGGTCGCCGTGCCAGGACGTGATGTCGCCGGTCTGCCCCACGTATCCGAACGCTCGGACCAGTTCGCCGTCCGCCGCACGCTGCCAGCGATGCAGCTCGGTGACCCGGTGCGTGGCGAAGAACTGGACCTCGGTGTGCAGCCGTGCGGACAACTCGGCGACGTCGACGGCGACGTCCGGACGCAACCACCAGCGGCCGACCGCCAGCACCCACGACGCATGCCGGGCGCCCGGCAACGGCGGCGTCAGCGCGACCCGGTCGTCGGTGAAGTGCGCGATGTCGATGCCCTCGCGCCACGGCACGTCGCCGAGATCGCGCAGGCCCAGCGCGTCGAGCACCGTCGCGGAGTCGCTGTCGCGGACGGCCAGCCACGCCTGCTTGCCGCCGAAACCGACCATCGTGTCCGCATCCATGCCCGTCACGCTATCCGGCGAGCATCACGCGCTGTCCGATCAGGGTCGGTCCTCATTCCAGCCGTACTCCGTCCGGAGCTTGGCGGCCACCCGGTCGAAGCGGGCGCGGTCGAGGACCGCGCCCTCGCGGCGGATGCCGTCCTGATCGACCTCGAGGACGCGGTCGAGCCGGATCCAGCTCGGCCGCGCCTCGCGATCCCACGCCCCAGGGCCGAGCGCGAGCCAGTTGCGCTGGCCGTCCCGCTCACTCTGGCTGGACAGCATCAAACCGAGGAGGGTACGGCCGCTGCGGCCGACCACGAGCACCGGCCGGTCCTTGCCCTGGTGCGGATCGTCCTCGTACTTGACCCAGGTCCAGACGATCTCGCCGGGGTCGGCGTCGCCGTCGAGGTTCGGCGAGTACTCGAGTTGCCGCCCGCGGCGCGCGGTGGGCACCTGCCGTGGTGGCGGCGGGCTGCGCCGGACGACGCGGCGCAGCGTGCCGGCGATGCCTTGGAAGATTTTCGTCACGGGCAGCACCCTAGGCCCGGGCCACCGGGCTCAGTTCACGAAGTCCTGGGTCATCCAGGTCTTGCCGCTGCTGTCGCGGACCACGCTCAGGCCGATCCGCTTGAAGCTGCTGCTCAGCAGGTTCTTGCGATGGCCGTCATTGGGCGGCTTCTCGGCGAGCATGCTGTCGGTGAGGCCGTTCGCGGCCTGGATGATGGCAGCATCGCTGGAGCCGGACGATCCGAAGCCGATGTTCTCGCCCGCCGCGGTCCACTGCACCCCTTGCGCGCTGAACCGTTCGCCGATGCCGCCCTCGCCTGGGCACTGGTGCGATAGGCCGCAGCCGTCGATCATCAGCTGGTTGTGCAACGCCGACGCCTTCGACAGGCTGGTGCTGAGCGTGTACGCCGCCAGGCCCGCCCGGGCGCGCGCGTCGTTGATGTGCGACAGGACGGCGTCGATGATGGCGTCGCCAGTCGCCGGGGCGTCCTTGGACGCGGGCGCCGACGGTGGTCGCGTGGTCTTCCGCGGCTTCGGCTTGACCGGGGCCTTGGTGGTCGCCCGAGGCTTCGCGGTCGTCGGCGCCGGGCTGCTCGGCGTCGCGGTGGGCACGGCGGTTCCGCTCGATGCGGGCGCCGGGTCGTCGAGCAGGCCGGGATCGTTCTGCGCGGAGTCCGTGGACAGGGGCGCGTCCACCGACCGCAGACTCGATGTCGCGTCCGAATGGCGGTTGAGGCCGACGAGCGTGAAGCCGGCGCCGATCACGATGGCGGTAGCGCCCGCCACCAAAGTGGACCGGAATCGGGCTGCGGACATCGACACGGACTCGGTCACCTCTTGGGTGGGCGCGGTCGAGACGGTCGACCGTGTTCGTGGCATCCCGGGATCGGACGCTGTTCGGGGGACGGCGCCCACTTACTATGGGCGGCGGCGACGGACGCCGCGCCGCATCTCAGGCGCGCTTAAGCTTCGACTCAGCGAGACATAAGGCAGGCGGCGAGTTCGGCGTTCCGCCGCGCGAACGCGACCCAAGCCGCCGGTGTCGCGGCGGTCCGCGGCTCGCGGGCACGGCGCTGCCTCCACTGGAGTAGCAGGCGGACAATGAGGCGGTGGTCAAGGTCCCGGCTCCGGTACGGGTCGCGCTGGTCGTGCTGCTGGTCCTGGCGCTACTCACCGCGGCGGTGTGGATGCTGCAGCGGCGGCTGATCTACTTTCCGGATCGGTCGGCGCCGCCGCCGGCCGGCCGCGTCATTCCGGGCGCGCGGGACGTCACCCTGCACACCGGCGACGGGCTGCGCCTGGGCGCCTGGCTTGTCCCGCCGCGGCCGGGAACGCCGGACCGGCACCTGGCCGTGCTCGTCGCCCCCGGCAATGCGGGCAACCGGCTCGCTCGCGCACCACTCGCCGCGGCCCTGGCCCAGCAGGGTCTCACCGTGCTGCTCGTTGACTACCGCGGCTACGGCGGCAACCCGGGCAGCCCGAGCGAGGAAGGCCTCGCGCGCGATGTCCGGGCGGCGCGGACGTACCTGATCGAGCAAGCCGGTGTCCCGGCCGACCGGCTGCTCTACTACGGCGAGAGCCTGGGCGCCGCGGTCGTGACCGCACTCGCCACCCAACACCCGCCTGCCGGTCTGGTGCTGCGATCTCCCTTCACCGACCTGGTGGCAGCCGGCCGGGAGCACTATCCGCTGCTACCCGTACGGCTGCTGGCCCGGGACCGCTTCCCGGTGGCCGACCTGCTCGCACGGGTCGCCACGCCCACGGTCGTCATCTACGGCACCGCCGACTCGATCGTTCCACCGGCGCAGAGCGTGACCGTCGCCGGCAACGCCGCGGGACCGGTACGGCTCGTCGCCGTCAACGGCGCCGACCACAACGACGCATCGCTTCTCGCCGGGGAACAACTCGTCGACGCGGTGCGGGACCTGGCCGACCGGATAGCCTGAGCGTCCATGACCATTGGACCGCCACAAACGCTGTACCACCGATCGCTGGGCTGGCACGCTCCGTCCATGCGGCGAGCCGTCACCGTGGCGTGCATCGGGCTGATCGTCGTTCTGGCGCTGCTGCCCTTCGTCGGGTGGGAGTTGGCCGTGGTGGGCGGCTGGGACGCCGCCGCGCTGACCTTCCTCGCGACCACCTGGCCGATCATCATCGGAGCGGACAGCGCCCACACCCAGGAGCTCGCCACCCGCGAGGACCAGACCCGCGGCACCGCCACCCTGCTACTGATCGTGGCGAGCGTCGTCAGCCTCCTGGGTGTGGGCTTCGCCCTCATCCTTGCCGGGCACCACAGCGGCTCGGTTCAGTTGCTGCTCATCGGCGTCGCCGTGCTGACGGTCACGCTGTCGTGGACCGTGGTCAACACGGTCTACACCCTGCATTACGCGCACCGGTACTACGGATCGGTGTCCCCGGCCATCGACTTCGGGGATTCCGTCGAGCAACAGCGCCCCGACTACCGCGACTTCGCCTACATCGCCTTCACCATCGGCATGTGCTACCAGGTCTCCGACACGACCCTCCGCGATCCCGGGATCCGGCGCACCGTGCTCGCCCACGCCCTCCTGGCCTACGTCTTCGGCGTGGTGATCGTGTCGGGTTCCGTCAGCCTCATCGGCGGGCTGGCCCGCTGATCACACACCCGACGCGGACGAGCAGGTCGCCGGTTCATGATGTGGAAGCTGAGTGCTGTCATGGCGGCCCGTTGACAGCACTGAGCTTCCACATGTCGATCCGGGGCGGCGGCGCTGGGCGATTCGGGGCATGGTTCGCTGTGGGGCGTGAGGTATAGCTGGCTGGATGCGCCTGCGAGCGCCGTCGCCGACACGGCCAAGACGTTGCTCGGGTGGCGGCTGAGCGCCAACGGCGTCGTCATACGGCTGACCGAGGTCGAGGCGTACTCGGGTCTGGGCGCGGACCCGGCCAGTCACGCGCATCGCGGCCGGACATACCGCAACCAGGTGATGTTCGGCCCGGCCGGCTTTCTGTACGTCTACCAGATCTACGGCATGCACCTGTGCGCGAACATCGTCTGCGGATCGCCCGGCGAAGCGGCGGCCGTGCTACTACGCGCCGGCGCGGTCGTGGATGGGCTCGAGACGGCACGGCAGCGACGGCCGGCGGCTGGTCCGGCTCACGATCTTGCGGCCGGGCCGGCCAAGCTCATGCAGGTACTCGCGCTGGACCGGAGCGCCTACGGTACGTCGGTTGTGGACGGCACCGGGCCGGCCACGCTGACGCCACCGCCGGACGGCGAGAAGGTCGGTGACATAGTGGCCGGGCCGCGGGTCGGGGTCACCTCCGCGCACGACGTACCGTGGCGGTTCTGGATCGCGGGAGATCCGGCGGTCAGCGCATACCGGCGGCACGCGCGCCGGCGGCGCTAGGCACGAGACGCGACAGCGGAGACGCGACGACGCTGTAGCGTATTGACAATCGCGGATATTGGCGTACTTCTATTAGCAACACCTTTGACAACGTTGTCAAAGGTGTCTGCCAGTAAGCGGGCGCGGTCCGCCAGCGCGCCCGGCCGGATGATCCGCCGCGCCCGGCGGACGCCAGAACGGACGGCGCCGATGTCCCGAATCCCCACTCCCCTGCGCAGACTGCTGGCCGGGGCCGCGACGGTAGCTCTCACCGCCGCGGTCCTGTCGGTGACGGAGTCCCCTGCTGCCGCTGCCGACCTGAACCTGACGTCCTACGTCAATCCGTTCGTCGGTACCGACGACAGCAACTCCCCCAACCCCGTCGGCGGTGGCGCCGGCGGCAGCACGTTCCCCGGCGCCGCCGTGCCGTTCGGGATGGTGCAGTTCTCCCCGGACACGCCCACCGGCTCACCGTCGGGCTACCGCGACCGGGACCGGACGATCGAGTCGTTCAGCCTCACCCACTTCAACGGCGCCGGCTGCCCGAACAACGAGGACCTGCCGATCCTGCCGATCACCGGAGGCATCGGCGCGTCGCCCGGCTCCAGCTGGACCAGCTACGCGTCCGGATACACCAAGTCCAACGAGAGCGCCGTCCCCGGCTACTACAAGAACCGGCTCGACAAGTACGGGATCAACGCCGAACTGAGCGCAACCACCCGTACCGGCGCGCTGCGGTTGACCTACCCGGCCACGAACACCGCGCGGGTGCTCATCAACGCGAGCCGCTCCGCCACCGGCGACCGCGCCGGCAACGTCACGATCACGGGCAACCGGGTCTGGGGTGAGCACACCGCGGGCGGGTTCTGCGGCGGCCGTACGTTCAAGATGTACTACTCGATCCTCTTCGACCGGAGTCCGACGGGGTTCGGTACGTTCAACGGCGGCACCGTCTCGGCCGGCTCGTCGTCGACCAGCGGGACCAGCGTCGGCGCGTACGTCACGTTCGACACCACCTCGAACGCGACGATCAACGCCACGATCGGCATCTCGTTCGTCAGCGTCGCCAACGCCCAGAACAACGCGACCGTCGAGGCGGGCCCGTTCGACACGATCCGGGCCAACGCGAACGCGGCCTGGAACAGCGCGCTCAACCGTGTCCAGGCAACCGGCGGTAGCAGCACGGACCTGCAGAAGTTCTACACGGCGCTGTACCACGTCTTCCAGAACCCGAACGTCGCCAGCGACACCAACGGGCAGTACATGGGCTTCGACGGCGCCGTGCACACGTCGAGCTCGCCGATCTACCAGAACTACTCCGGCTGGGACATCTACCGGTCCTGGGCATCGCTGATGGGGCTGATCGCACCGGACGTCATGACCGACATCGTCAAGTCGATGATCCTCGACGGGCAGCAGGGCGGCCTGCTGCCGAAGTGGTCGCACCAGTCCGTCGAGGACTTCGTGATGCCGGGCGACCCGGGGCCGATCATCGTGGCCAGCGCGTACGCGTTCGGCGTCCGCAACTTCGACACGGCGGCGGCGCTGGCGCTGATGAAGAAGAGCGCTACCGGCGGCTCCACCCAGGGTGTCGTGCTGCGCGGCAACGAGGGCGTATACGAGTCGGCGCACTTCATCCCCGGCAACCCGTCGGAGACCCTGGAGTACGCGTCGTCGGACTTCGCGATCGCCAACTTCGCCAAGGCGCTCGGCGACACCGCCGGCGCCGCCACCTACAGCGCGCACTCGCAATACTGGCGCGCCCTGTTCAACGGCGAGTCGGCGTACATCCACCCGCGCAACGGCGACGGATCGTTCACGTGGCCGCTCAACCCGGCCACCGAGAGCCCGTACGTGGAGGGCAACGCGGCACAGTACACGTGGATGGTGCCGCACAACCTCGCCGCGCTGATCACGCTCATGGGTGGCCCGAACACCGCGGCGCAGCGGCTGGACCACCACTTCACCGAGCTCAACGGCGGCCTGGTCCGGCCGTACTTCTACATCGGCAACGAGCCCGAGCACAACGTGCCGTGGACGTACAACTTCGCCCGCCAGCCGGCCGGTGCCAGCTCGGCAGTCCGGCGCGTGATGGCCGAGTCGTTCACCACCGGCGCGGGCGGCCTGCCCGGCAACGACGATCTCGGCGCCACCTCCGCGTGGTACGTCTGGGCCGCGCTCGGCCTCTACCCGGTCACCCCGGGCGCGGACACGCTGGCCGCGCACGGCGCCCTGTTCCCGTCCGTGCTCATCCAGCGGCCGAACGGCAACATCACCATCAACGGCGGCAGCGCGAGCAACCAGTACGTGCAGTCGCTGGCCGTCGACGGCGCCACGACCAGCCACAACTACCTGCGCTACGGCGATATCGGCGGCGGGGCCACGGTCACCTTCACGATGGGCGGCAGCCCGAGCTCGTGGGGCACCGGCGCTTCCGACGTACCCCCGAGCTTCGCTGACGGGGCGACGCAGCCGCCGGCGGAACCGGATCTCGGACCGGATCTGGCCCTGAACAAGCCGGTCACCGCGTCCACGGCCTGTGCGAGCTCGGAGACCGGCGACAAGGCGGTCGACGGCCAGATCCGCGGCAACAGCAAGTGGTGCTCGGGCATCGCGCCGCCGGTCCTGACGGTCGACCTCGGATCGGCGCAGACGGTGTCGTCGTTCATCGTCAAGCACGCCGGGTTGGGCGGCGAGCAGACCAACTGGAACACAGGCGCGTTCACGATCTCCACCAGCACGGACAACGTGAACTTCAGCCAGGCGGTGTCGGTGACCGGGTCGCGGGCCAGCCGGACCTACAGTCCGATCCCACCGCGGACGGCCCGCTGGGTGCGCCTGACGGCCACGACGCCGACCAACGACGGCGGCACGGCGGCACGGATCTACGAGGTCGAGGTGTACGGCAGCAGCAACGCACCCACCGACCTGGCCCTGCGCAAGACGGCAACGTCCGACTCGTCCTGCGGCGCCACCGAAGGGCCGGACAAGGCGGTCAACGGGAGCATCCTGGCCGGATGGAGCGACAAGTGGTGCTCGCTGGGCGCCAACAAGTGGCTGCAGGTCGACCTTGGTTCCCGCCAGCACATCGGGTCGGTGCTGATCCGGCACGCGGGCGCGGGCGGCGAGTATCCATCCTGGAACACTCGCGACTTCGATCTGCAGACGTCGGACGACGCCGGGACGTGGACGACGCGGGCACAGGTGCGCGGCAACACCGCCGACTCCACCAACACGGCGGTCAATGTGGACGCGCGCTACGTGCGGCTGGTCGTCCTCACGCCGGCGCAGGACGGCAACAGCGCGACGCGCATCTACGAGATGGAGGTACGCGGCTAGATGACGCCCGGGTGGGCCTCGGGTCCCGCGAGGCCCACCCGGGGCCACCTCACGCCTGCGGAGCCGACTCCTTGCGGATCTTGGACGAGCCGGAACCCACCGACCAGCCCTGGACCCACTTCGCGGCGCTGTCCTTCTTGGTCCGGTCGGCGAGGTGGTACCAGTCCATCCGGCACCGCGACGAGGTGACGTCGAGGACGCCGTACCCGTGGCCGTCCAGCTCGGTCCACTTCACGTGCAGGTTCGTCGCCCGCAGCAGCGACGCGGCGAGCAGGCTGAGCGGGCCGCCGGGCGGGGTGTGCAGGAAGTCGTTGACGTTGTCGCTGGTCACCGAGGGGACCACGAACTCGGCCGCGGCCGGGTTGAACTCGCCGGTGTCGCGGGTGGTCAGCTCGTTCGCCCAGGACGTGTGGATGTCGCCGGTGATGAACACGACGTCCTTGGTGCTGTGCCCGCGTAGCGTGTCGACGAGGCGCTCCCGGTCGGCGTTGTAGCCGTCCCATTGGTCGCCGTTGAGCGCGTACCCGTTTGCCGGCACGCCCAGCAGCTCGCCCAGCGGTCCGAGCAGCCACGCCGGCAGCGTGCCCACGTCGAGCCGGGAGATCATCACCGGATTCCCGACGATCTTCCACTTCGCGGTGGAGCCGACCAGGCCGTCGATCAGCCACTGCAACTGGTCGGCGCCGGCGATCGTACGGTCGGGGTCGTCGACGTGCGCGCCAGTGGTCTGCTGCGACCGGTAGGTACGCAGGTCCAGCATGGACAGCTCGATCAGGTTGCCGTAGCGCAGCCGCCGGTAGATGTGGCCATCGGTGGCGAGCCGGACCGGCATCCACTCCGCGTACGCCTGCCGGGAGGCGGCGACGCGGGCGCCGAAGTCGCCCTCAGTGGCCGGGGTGTGGTTCTCCGCCCCGCCGCTCCACATGTCGTTGGCCACCTCGTGGTCGTCCCACGTGATGATCCACGGTACGGAGGCGTGCAGGGCCTGCAGGTCAGGGTCCGTCTTGTAGAGCGAGTGCCGGGTCCGGTAGTCGGCCAGCGTGATGGTCTCGTTCGTGGGCTGGGTCTTGCGGACCACGGTGCCGCCGGCGTCGAACTCGCCGGTGCCGTACTCGTAGATGTAGTCGCCCAGGTGCACGACCACGTTGAGGTCCCCGCGCTCGGCCAGGTGCCGGTAGGCGGCGAAGTAGCCGGCCTCCCAGTTCGCGCAGCTCACCACACCCATTCGCAGCCGGGTGATGGCGGCGTCGTCGGCGGGTGCGGTCATCGTGCGGCCGACCGGCGACCACTGCCCGGAGAGGCCGAACCGGTACCAGTA
>JBKOWB010000044.1:0-4274 GCA_046724195.1 Actinomycetota bacterium | reverse complement strand
GCCGCCACGAGCGCGCCGGCCAGCAGTGCGTCGCCGGCGCCCTCGCCTGCGGCTTCCGGCATCCAGGCTTGCGTGGATGCGACCGTCTCGGCGCTCTCCCTGGACGAGCAGGTCGGCCAACTGCTCATGGTCGGCACCCCGGTCGCGAACCCGCGGACGCTCACCGACGCCGTATCGACGTACCACCTCGGCGGGATCTTCCTGGCCGGCCGGAGCATGCGTACGGCCGCTTCGATCCGCCAGGACGTCGAGGCGCTGCAGCGCGCCTCCGTTGACCTTCCGCTCCTGGTCGCGCTCGACCAGGAGGGCGGCGCCGTGCAGACCCTGCGCGGACCCGACTTCCCGGACATCCCCTCGGCCGTCACGCAGGGCGCCTGGAGCGCCGCGACGCTCCGCGGCCGTACCGCCGATAACGCCCGGCGGCTCGCCGCGACCGGCGTCAACGTCAACCTTGCCCCGGTTGCCGACACGGTCCCCGCCGCCGTGGGTACGGCCAACCCGCCGATCGGGGCGTTCCGGCGCCAGTACGGTTCGGATCCCGACGCCGTGGCCGCGGATATCCGTACGGTGGTGGCCGCCTCGCAGGGTTCCGGCGTGCTGACCACGCTCAAACACTTCCCGGGATTGGGCCGGGTACGCGCGAACACCGACACCTCCACCAAGGCCGTCGATGCGACCACGACGGCCGGTGATCCGTACCTGAAGCCGTTCGTCGCCGGCATGCAAGCCGGCTCCGCCGCCATGATGGTGTCCTCGGCGTCCTACCCGAAACTCGACTCGAAGGCGATCGCGGCGTTCTCCACGCCGATCATCACTGGGCTGCTGCGCCGGCACTTCGGCTACTCCGGCCTCGTCATGTCCGACGACCTCGGGGCCGCGGCCGCCGTGACGTCGGTGCGGACCGGTGACCGTGCCGTGCGGTTCGTCCGGGCGGGCGGCGACCTGGTGCTCACGGTCCGGCCGCAGGACGCAGCGCCGATGACCAACGCGTTGCTTGCGGCCGCCAACGACTCGCCGGCGTTCGCGGCCCGGGTCACCGACGCCGCCCGCCACGTCGTGCGAGCCAAGTACCGAGCGGGCCTGATGCGTTGCCCGGCGGCGGGCTGAGCGCGCCCGGTGTGGCCGGGGCGGAACCTCGGACAATGTAGTGGAGGTGACGCAGATGGTGGTGGGCAGGACGGGGAAGGTGGTCATTCCAGTGCGCGGCGGAGACCGCCCGGGGGAGGTGCGCATCGTGGTTGAAGGGATGGCGCACTATTACCTGGCATATGCCGCTACGGCGATCCCCGCCGGTGCGGAGGTTCTGGTCATCAACGACCGTGGCGCGCGCCATATCGACGTCGAGCCATGGCCCACAGCAGGAGGGTCAACCTAGTGTTCGGCTATCGCGTACCCGCTCCCAACGAAGCGCTCCTGATCAGCGGTCGGAAGCAGCGGGGAGCGGACGCACTGCAATTCAAGATCGTCACAGGGCACGGCGTGTTCGTGGCGCCGATCTTCTCCAAGGCCACCCGGCTCACCCTGGCCATGCAGGAGGCCGAAGTATCCGAGGACTGCTACACCCAGCAGGGACTCACTCTGGCCGTGCAGGCCGTCATCGCGTTCAAGGTCGGCGACGACCACGAGTCGATTGCCGCGGCCGCCCGCCGCTTCCAGGGCGACCAGGGCCAGATGCCGACGCTCGTCGGCCGGATCTTCAGCGGCCACCTGCGCAGCATCATCGGCAGCATGACGGTCGAGGCGATCATCCGTGAGCAGCAGACGCTCGCGGACGCGATCGTCGACGCCAGCAAGTCCGAGATGGCGCGGATCGGCCTGGCCGTGGATTCGCTGCAGATCAGCAGCATCGACGACAAGGGCGTCGGTTACATCAAGGCACTTGCGGCACCGCACCAGGCCCGGGTCAACCAGGAAGCCAAGATCGCCCAGGCGGCCGCGGACCGGGCCAGTGCCATGGCCCAGCAGGAGAGCCTGCGCCACCAAGCCGAGTACGCCCGGCAGACCGCGATCGCACAGGCGCAGTACCAGGCCGAGATCGATCAGGCCCAACAGACCGCCGCCCAGGCCGGGCCGCTGGCCTTCGCCCGGGCCCAGCAGGAGGTGCTCGTCGAGAAGTCGGTGGTGGCGCAGAAGAACGCCGAGCTGCGCCAAGCCGAGCTCGTCGCTGAGGTGATCAGGCCGGCGCAGGCGGAGGCGGAGCGGATCACCACGCTGGCCCGCGCCGAAGCCGACGCGACCAAGCTCTCCGCAGAGGCGGCCGCGGCCCAGGACCGGATCGCGCTCGACCAGCTGGTCATCCAGCAGCTGCCGGAGATGCTGCGGGCGGCCGCGCAGGGGCTGCAGGGCGCGAACGTCACGGTCCTCGACGGCGCCGAGGGGCTCAACAGCGTGGTCGCGTCGCTGGCGGCTCAGGGCATGGCGCTGCTGGAGTCCGTACGCAACGGAGTCCGCCCGGCGACCGCAACGGACACCGCAGTGTCGAACGGGAAGGCCGTCAGCCCACTCTGAGCTGTTCCATCCGCCCGATCTCGCTGCCCTGCTCGACCGCCACCTCGGCTACCCGTCTGGTCGGTGCCGCCGTTCAGCACGTCGGCGGCCATCTGGACGGCGCCGCGATGATGGGCGGTCATCATGGTAACGAATCGGCGGTCGAAGTCGGGGCCCCGGGCGGCCGCGAGCGCAGCCATGTCGGCGTCGGTTTGCCGGAGCCGTACATGGCGGTTCAGCGCGCAGACTCAATCCGACTACCGCGACTGACACGCCGGGCCTGGTCCCCGCGCGGACCGGGCCCGGCCGTCCGCTGGATTCGGGCCGGAAGACTGTATGCAACTTCTAAGGAAGTGTATACAGTTATTGGCCATGAATACGTCGACTCCCGATGCGGTGACCCTGGTCATCCCCCTGCGCAAGAAGGAAGCGATCTCCCTCGCGGATTTCTACGACTACTGGCTGAACGCGCACGTGACGCTGCCGCCGCGGTTCCCCGGCATCGACAGCGTGTGGCTGCACACCGTCTCGTTCGACACCCGGCTCTGGCCGTCCCTGGACGGCGTGAGCGATCGCCCGGCGCCCGAGGACGAGTTCCACGGCGTGCCCGAGGCGACGTTCCCGACCATGGACGACCTCGGCGCGTTCCAGGCCGCGTCGCGTGTCCAGATGGAGGACGGGATCAACTTTCTGTCGGAGATGCTCGCCTACTGCAGCTTCGGCCCCAGCACCGCCACCCTGGTCGACCGCACCGACCCCGCGCCGGACGGCACCGACACGCTGCTGCGCCACCTCGTGTTCCTGCGCCGCCGTGACGATGTGCCGGTCGACGCGTTCCGCAGCTTCGTCACCGAGACGCTCGCTCCGACGTACGCGGACTCTCCCGAGGTGCTGAAGGTCCGGCGGCACCTGTTCGAAGAACTCGACATCACGCTGGACCATCCCGGCGTGACGATGTTCAAGCCGCCGGACCGCCAATACCAGGCCTGCCTCGAGGTGGTGGTCGGCGACGAGGATTCCCTGCGCAGGTTCGCCGACTCGCCGGCCTGGGGTGCGACCGCGACCGGCGTGGCCGCGCATTGCGCGGCGGTCCACGCGGCCCGCGTCGAGCGCTGCATCACCACCAAGATCAACGGCGAGATAACCCTGGCCGGGGTACGCGGGATCACGGTCGCCGACCTCATCCGCAAGCTGGCCGCCAAGAGCCAGACCGAGTCGGACGTCTCCGAGCTGTTCCTCCCGGAGCCGATGCCGCTGCACACCTGAGACCGCCGATCACGGCCTCACCGATCAGCCGCCCTGCTCCGGCCACATCCAGGCGATCACGATATGCCGCGCCGCGTCGAGACGGGCGGTGGCGCCCCGGTCGATCATGAGGTTAATGCGCGCCGGGACCGGTTCCGGTCCGCAGTAACCTCATGATCAACCGGCCCTGCTCCGGCCACATCCGGGCCCGGCCCGGCGGTTGCGCGGCGGCGCGGATAATGACCGCCGCCGATGTGCTAGCGAGCGTCTCCTTTGGACTCCGGATTCACATCGCCACTTGTCTTTGTCGCGGGCAGCTTGATATACCTGCACAGGACAATTAATAAACTTTACAGGACGTGCCCAACCCACCTGGCGGTGCTGAGGAGTGACAATGCGCGGTAAGAGAAGACTTGGCCTGGCGTTCGGCGTGGTCGCCGCCGTCGTGCTGGGCGTCGGGAGGGTCGCGTTCGGCGCGGCCACCGGGCGCAGCACGGCGGACGCCGCCACCAACGGCGGCGTGAAGTTCGCCTACTACGACC
>JBKOWB010000375.1:0-8095 GCA_046724195.1 Actinomycetota bacterium | reverse complement strand
GCCACCGCCCGGCAGCGCTTCAGCCCCGTGCGGTACCAGGTCAGCGACAGGTATCGGTCGGCTCCGAGGATCCGCTCCAGCCGTCCGTCTCCGAACTCGGCGAGGCGTGCGGCGCGGAGGTCGCTGGACGCCACCGTGACCTGGCCCCCGTCGACCGTGAGCAGCGCGGAGCGCAGCACCGGGAGCAGGTCGTTACCGAGCGAGGTGGTGGTGTCGAGCTGCCAGACCTTCTGGAGCTGGCGGAGGAACGCCGCGACCGTGAACCCGTCCGGCGTCGTCTCGATGAACGCCTCGCCCCGTTCGACGGCCTCGTCGTACCGGCCGAGTGCGATCGCCGCCTCGCACGCGGTCTGCTCGGTCCACGTGTCCTGCACGGGGGCCGAGTCGACGGTCCGCAGGATGTCGTGCGCCAGCAGGGCAGCCTTCGGCGATCCCGACGGGGGCTGGATGCCGTCGCGTGCGGCGCGGGCCAGGAGGGCCACGGCGTTGATCCCGTGCCAGGTGTAGATGTCCGTGTCCTCCATGTACGCGGCCAGGTACACCTCGAGAGACCGGCTCAGGAAGCGCCGCCGTCGGTCCGGCTCGGTGCACGCGAGGAACATCTCTTTGTAGCAGCGGCCGATGCCGCCCCGGGCTTCCATGCGTTCGCCCCGCAGCGCCGTCTCGTCGGCCGCCAGCTCGGTGTAGAGGCGCAGGGCGACGGCCAGGTTCCCGCCGTCCACCAGAGCCTGCGCGTAGTGCCGACGGACGGCGGGGGCGTTGGGCCCGTGCGCCAGGGCGGCGTCGGCGAGAAGTTCGAGCTCCTCGTACCGCCGGGACTGCCGGAGGATCAGGAGGACCTGGCCGACGCTGTCCGGCAACTTCGGAACGGCGTAGAGATGGGTGGCGTACTCGGCCGCGAGTTGCGCCAGCGCCGGCCGGTCGAACGTCGACGCAGCCGCTCGGAACTGCTTGGGCCAGTTCCGCGGGGTCATGCGAACACCGTCCGCGGCCGATCCTGCATCCGCCGGAGGAGCGTGTCGGAGGGCCGCCAGCCCTCGCCTCCGCCAGGGCCCAGAGGGCCAGCCGTTCCCGGCCCGATCGTCGCCGGCCCGGTCCCGCCCTGCGACACGACGGCCGACGCCATCTCCTGCGCGAGCGACTTCTCCATCTCCCTCTCCTCGGCCGGGACGCCGGCGAGTGTCGCGGCGGCGTCGAGCGCCAAGCGGCCAGACCCACGAGCTGCACCAGTCGTGACCGACCGCACGTCAAGCATCGCAGCCCTGATACTCTCTCCTTCGCAAATCCACGGGAGCCGATGGCAGATGGGTCGGCCGGTCGTCGGATCGTCGCGGCAGCGAGGAGCACCATTGAACGACCAGGCCGGCGACATCGAGGCGCCCCGCATCCGGATCGTCGGCACCGACGAGATCGCGGCCGCGCTCGACAGCGCCGGGCTGCGTCCGGACCGGGCGGTCATCGTCCTGGTCGGCGGCGCCGACGGCATGGGCGAGAAGGAGTTCGAGACCGTGGCCCAGGTGCTGCGGGACGAGGTCGTGCCCGTCGCCGAGCGCCGGGACGCCGTGGTGATCGACGGTGGCACTGACTCGGGAGTCATGCAGCTGATCGGACGGGCACGGTCCGCGTTGGGCGGTCGATTCCCGCTCATCGGAGTCGCGGCCGAAGGTACGGTCCTCATCCCGGGGGCCGGGACGTCATCGCCCGACGCGGTCAAACTGGAGCCGAACCACACACTGTTCCTCCTAGTACCCGGCACGCAATGGGGGGACGAGGCGCGGTGGATGATGGACGTCGCCGGGGTCGTCGCGGGCCGCCGGTCCTCGGTCACCGTGCTGCTGAACGGCGGGCAGATCGCCTACACCGATGTCGCGACGAGCCTCGGCAGCGGTCGGCCGGTGGTAGTGCTCGCCGGAAGCGGTGGCACAGCCGACGCCATTGCCGAGGCGCGAGCGGGCAACGGCGACGACGATCGCGCCGTCGAGATCGCGGCTTCCCCACTGACGACGGTCGCAGTGATCGGGAAAGCGGGCGTGGCCGCCGCCGCGATCGAGGCGGCCCTCGACGGCGGCTGAGACGTCCGGGTAGCCGGCATCGCGCCGCCCCGGGCAGGGGCCTTGCCGGCCTACGCTGGCCGAGCAGGCCGTCAGAACCGCACTGCTTGCGTCAGGCAAGCCTATCCCTCGGGTGGGCGCTGAGCCGCCGGCCCGGGTTCCGGAACCAGAGCGGCCCAGCCGGAAGTCAGGGATACGTCGCTACGCGACGGTACCCTCTCGAGAGTCGGCTCGGGGTGCCAGTCAAGCCGGCTCTGAAGGGCCTTCGCGGTCTTCTCGGCCGGCCACGAGATTCCAATTATGCGGACGAATTCGACGACCGGGAACAGCGCGGCTCGCGTCAGTCTGAGGTAGCGGTCCGCATTCGTCGCGGCCATGTGCTTCGGGAGGATCTGCATGAACCACAGCACCGTGAGCCCTGTCCAGACCAGGTTGAAGATCTTGAGGACAGTTGGTGACGTGATCTCCGTCGATGTGAATGGGACCGCGATCGAGTCGCGCTCGGCGAGCATGGTGGCCGCGGTGACGATCAGCGCGACGAACAGCTGACGGGCCGCGAGCCAACCCGCGAGGTCGGACATCGACCTCTCCGGGTACAAGTGGCTCCAGCGGTCGATGACGGCCACCTCCAGGCCCTCCATGCCCGCGAGCAGGGACATCAGAAGCAGCGCGACCACCGCCGCGATCACCGGACCGGCCTTACCGTGGGCGAGTTCGTAGAAGGCGTCGTACAGCCAGAGGATTGTCAGTATTGCCCAGAGGGTGAAGAGCACGACGCCGAACGTCGCACGCAAAGCTCCGCCTGTCCTGGATTGACCCTGCTCGGTCGTCATCTCATTCTCCAAACCGTGGTTTCAGACCGCACGAGCGCGGGATTGTTGACCCAGTCCCGTTTGCGCCTCCGGGCGGTAGCGCTTATGTTGCCCGGCGCCGGGCGGCCGCGACGGGTATCACCAGACCGCCGGCACCGAGATATTCGATCAACCCGGCAGGTGCCTACTGCCGCTCGCGATGGTGCCGACTCGTGGTCGGGGGCCCTCGCGCCAGGCCGCCGGATCAGCCGCGGGAGCAAGGGGTAAAAGGCCGTGCGGGACTGACGCAGCGTTCCCAACGGGTTGGGATCGACAGGGGACATCCGGTCTTGCGGCGCCTGGGTGGCGTTCTCCGGCGAGGCTGGGAAGGCGTCCGCTTGGAGGGCGAGTCCGCATTCACGCGCCCGGGTCAAGTGTGGATCGTGGAGGTGCCACCGGCGACTGACCGGATCGACCGGACGCAGGTACGCCTGGTCAACCCGTGCGGCGTGCTCGGCACGGAGGATCTCCGCGTTGCGGATGAAAACATCAGTGCTGCGCGCGGTGAACACCCCCCGGCTGAACCCGAGCAGGAAGATCTCATCTCCCGGCCCGTAATTGTCGACGATAAAGCGCGGGCGCTGCGCACCTTGAATGTGCGGCCGAAGCCGAACGCTCCGCGCCGAGTCGCTCCCACCGGTCGACGCCGACCCCCTCCTCACAGAAGCGGCGCTGTTGCCTTCCGGCCCTGTCGGTGTCCGCGATTGTCCGGCAAACCGGCTGACGTTAGTCGGGCATAGGCCGCCGCGGACAAGCTAAGTTGGAGTGTTCCACGTCACGTCGCAGCACACAATGAGTCGCTTCGCCATGGCTGATACCTTGGCTTGTCGGAAGGGTGACACTGCGAGCACAAACCCGACAGCCGACCCGGTTGTGGCCCGGTTGGTGATCATCTCCATTGTGGCCGCGGCCGGTGACTTCACCCGGTTCGCCGACGCCGACAAGCTGGTCGACTATGTCGGGTTGAACCCGAGAATGCGTATCCTCGCGGGCACCGAGCCGCGCTGTTACCCCATTGAGCAAGGCCTCTATTGTTGGTCGGACTTACTAGCCGAATCAGCTTGCACAAACAGCAGCGAGCTAGTCGTCGTGGTGGGAACTAGGCAGTCGGACGATCGCCAGCCCTTCGGCCTCCAGTAGCGCTGGAAGTCCCCGGACGAACATGCGGTCCTTCTCCTTCGCGTTCTCGGTGAGTCCCGCGTCCCAATCAAGCATGTCGGGATGCGTTCGGACGGTCCGTTCCTCGCCGTAGGTAACGCCGGCCTGCCTTCTGGCCGCCATCCATCGGTCGTGCTCCATCCTTGCAAGCTTCTCGACGTCGCCCTGCGGTCCCTCAGCGAGCGTGAACGGCGGCAGGTTGGGCGCCGCGGGGACGATGACCGCGCCGATCTCGGCGAGCTTGGTGCCGATGTGCTCGGCCTGCGCCCGGTTGTCCGCCCGGTAGCGCTCGTCGAGCTGGTCCCACGGCAGATGGCTGTCCTGGGGGGATGAGCTTCCGGCGTACTCGACCAGGTAGCGCGCGTGCACGGCGCGGGCAAGTTTCTCGACCAATGCGCCCCGTTCCAGCAGCGTCGGGTCGCATGCTGCATCGAGAACGCCGAAGACGGCCAGCCGACCCTGCACGTCGTCGAACAGTCGTTGCTCCAACGCGTCGGCCAGGCCGGAGCGCTGCCCCAGGCAAAGGACGACGCGGTCGTTGCCCGCGAGCAGCAGACGTAGTCCGCGGCGCAGCACGTCGTTCGCGTCGCTTGCGCTGACGTAGACCGTGCCTGCGGATCGATCGGCGGAGGCCTCGTCGTCGATCCGCACGACCCGTCCCGTAACCGGCATCCCCACAGCACGCCGACGCCGGATGAGATCGCGTTCCACAGCGTAGGCGAACCGGTCCGACCCGACCACGACAGCAGGCCGTTCGAGATCGTGGTCGTGCTCGTCGAGCAGCGCGGCGGCAGCGACGTCCTCGATACTGAAGAAATCCAGTCGAAAGCCATTATTTCCGTCGACGCCCAGCCGTCGCGCGCGCAGTGCCGCGACGAGCTCTCCTTCGTCGGCTCGGGCGTACACCGCTACACCCGCCCTGTTGAGCGACCGGACGAGGAGCGCCACTTCCGCGTTAACTGCACCCGACTCGTCCAGCGCAAATACCTGCGCCGCGCCGCGCACGCCCGCCGCACGCAGGGTCGCCTCGTCGGTCGGATCTCCGTCCACGACGCGCACTGCGTGCCGGCGAGCCACGTCGGAACCAATCCCGGAGCCGACCAGGACCGTCGGCCGCGTCGCGGCGAGCCGCCTGGCCAGCACAAACGCGGGCGATCCCGCGCCAACAACCACGGAGTGTCCCCCCTTACGCAGCAGCACCCAGGCGGCGAACCGTGCGCGGAAGACCGCCGAGACCGCCTGCAGCACTGCTAGAACAGTCGTCAATGGCGCCAGGTACATCGCGATGCTCAGCATCGGACCGTAGGGCGGGCCGCCGAGGGGAGTCGGACCCAGGACGAACAACTGAAGGGTGTAATAGATCCGGTCGAACGGCTCCGCGCCGGCGAACTCGGGCCATTCCTTGAGGTAATGGGCAAAGCCGACGTAGCCGAGCACGGCGGCGATGACCGACAGCCCCGCTGTGACCATCCATAGGCGGAGAGGCGTCTCGGATGGGGTGTTCACGACTGCCCCCGTTCCTGCCGCCGTTGAGCGGCCAAGCCTACAAGCCGGCCGACATAACCGTCTCCCCACGCGCTGCCCGGCCCGGCGAATGGCGCGGGTGGCGGTGACCGGGCCGACGCTGCGGCCGGCGGTCAACCCCGGAACCAGGTCGTCCACGACACCCTACAGCTGCGCACGGTTGACCTTGACTGCCGGCGACATCGAGGACGCACGTGAGACGGGCGTCGCCGCGGTGATGGATTGCCTGGTCCGGGAGGTGAGCCAGATGAAGGTGGGCGACCACTATCCGGGCCTATCGGGTCGGCGGTCGGGCTGTCCACCAGCGTTGCAGGAGCAGCCATGGGGTGAGTCAGGCGCGGACGCGCGTAGGGCCTTGGGCCAGCAGGGGCGTTCAGCCGGCGAGTCGGCTGAGATGGCTCCTCTCTCCGGAGTCGTCGGTGGGCGGCTCCGGGGCGGCAGGTCGGGGTGTGGTGTGTGGATGGTGGGTCGAACCAGGAGTTCCAGCAGAACGAGAACGCGCAGTGGACCAGGGATTGGTGGCGGCGGATCGCGGTAGCGCAGCGGGCTTGGAAGCCAGCCCAGCCGAGCTCGTCTCTGACATGCTTGTAACCTTGCTCGATCCAGTGCCGGATCCCGTACAGCCGGACCACCTCGGTGAGGTCGGCCTGTTCCTGGAGCTGGCCGGGGTGTCGTGCAGGCCGCCGGGCCGGGCAGGTTGGTGACCAGGTACCAGGTGCCTTGTCGGGCAAGGTCTGCGGGTCGGTGGTGGCGACGACGAGCCGGGTGTGCCCGTCGGGTCCCCACCAGCCCCGTTGGGCGTCGATGGTCCACCAGGTCTCGGTGTGCCCGTCGCGGAACCGGCGCTGTACCGGGCTCCAGCCGGCGGGGTTGTCCGGCCCCAGGACACGCCCCGGGCGGCGTCTTTCGGGAGTACGCCGCGTTTCTTGGGGAACGGCGACACCGGCGTATACGGCTCGGCGTGCAGCGGGTAGTGGACGCGTTGGTCGGCCCACACAGTGGTCACGGTGACGCTGCCGTTGTCGGTCTTGCCGTAGCGACCCAGCCACTGCCGACCGTCGTGCGAGGTGCGGGTGCCGTCCTTGCGGTCCCCGGAATCGTCGACGACCAGCACACCGCGGTCGTGCGGTGCGGTGGCCGGATCGCTGAGGAGTAGTTCCAGCCGGAGGTTGTTGACCTGCTCACTGTCCCACGTGGACTCAGACAGGAAGTATTGCAACCGTTGCACCGCTGCGCCAGCCGGGAGAACAGATCATCAAAACAGGTTGCATAGACCTCCAATGGGCCCGCAGCAGCAGGACATGCCGCACGGACCACCGGCACCTCACCCGCTCAACCCAACACCTACCTCGACAACCACACAGAACGGGAGAAGGTTACGAAGCCGATAAACTACGGCTAGGCCTAAATCGGCCGGCGGGCGACGTCGGTGAGGACGCCAGCTGTATTCGGTCGACATGGACGGCTTCAACTTCACCGTCCGGATCATGCGACGCGAACCACAACCGGTTTCGACCCGACCTATGCCATTGCCGCGCGCCGCACTACGGCGAGGGCGGCTTTAAGGGACCGCGCTGCTCGTCCCGTGCCGGATCGCGGGGCGGCAGCACCTGACTTCGGGCGCACTCATCGACCGCCGTGCCTACGCCGGCAGGATGGCGTCGTGGCCAACTACTCGGTCAACCCCGACGCCATCGCGAACGCAAGGCGGCCCATCGCGCGACGGTACGTCCCACGCAGGCGCTGGGCGACCTCCAGCCGCGCGCCGCCACCTGAGCGACTACCTCAGCCGCACTCGCGGGATGACTACTCCAGATGGCGCCTCGGCCTGACCGTGGGCGCGAAGGACGGCACGAAGGCGCGCCACGCGTTCGTCTACGGCGACTTCCGTCGGCTCCACTGGATGGGCTTATCGCCAGCTGATATCCCGCCCACGGAGTGGCGGCACAAGGAGATCGAGCTCACGGCAGACGAGCTGCTCCAATACCCCGACCCGGCGAGTGACCGCCGCGGGAGGCGGATCGTTCCCGCCCACGCCGGGCTTGCCCGACCGCTTCCGTCGGCCGCGACATTGAGCCAGGATTGGCCATGGACACCTACCGAGCGCAGACCATCGCCTACCCCGCGCTGGGCTCACGTACGTATCGCAAGGAGTCCGAGCGCATCGCGCCCCACGTGATCGTGCTTTTCGGGGCGACCGGCGACCTCGCGCGTCGGAAGCTGCTGCCCGGCTTCGCGCACCTGGCAGCCTCGCGCCTCGCCCCGCCGATCAGGGTTGTCGGGTCGTCTCTGGAGGAGATGAGCGACGACGAGTTTCGGGCGTTCGCCAAGGCCGCGGCGGCGGAGTACGGCCACCTCAAGACCGTCACCTTCGAACGCCAGATCCGCGAGCAACTCGTGCCGGAGGAGTGGGAGGAGTTCGCCGCGAACCTGCGCTACGTGCCGAGCTCGGCGGGCCCGGAGAAGCTGGCGGCCGCGGTCGCCGAGGCGGAGGACCAGCTCGGCGAGGGC
>JBKOWB010000165.1:0-4479 GCA_046724195.1 Actinomycetota bacterium | reverse complement strand
GGCACCTGGGCGCAGTCGCCGGCGCTCCACGCGCCCTCCAGCACCCGGTCGCCGTCGACCACCTGCAGCGTGGGCAGGCAGGTGATGTGCCCGCGCGGGCCGCGCGGCAGGTCGGTGTGGTCGAGCATCGGCGAGGGCTTGACGCCGGCCGTCCAGACCAACGTCTCCGCGCGGAAGACGGCGCCGTCGGAGAGCACGATCAGGCCGTCTACACAGGACTCCAGGCGGGTGCCGAGCCGGATGTCGATACCGCGGGCGTCGAGCTGGCGGACCGCGTACGCGCCCATGTCGGGCCCGACCTCCGGCAGGACCCGGGTGGTCGCCTCGACCAGGACGAACCGGACCTCGTTCGGGTCCAGCTCGGGGTAGTAGGCCAGCGCGTCGTGGACCATGTCCTCCATCTCGGCCAGTGCCTCGATGCCGGCGTAGCCGCCGCCCACGAACACGAAGGTCAACGACGCCTTGCGGACCTCGGGGTCGGGCGTCACGGCCGCGATGTCGAGCCGACCCAGGATGTGGTTGCGCAGGTAGATGGCCTCGCCGATGGTCTTGAAACCGATGCCGCGCTCGCGCAGGCCGGGGATCGGCAGCGTCCGGGAGACCGAGCCGGGCACCACGATGATGTGGTCGTAGCGCATCTCCGTGGCCGGGCCGTCGATCGGCTGGATCGTCACGGTCTTGCGGGCGTGCTCGATCCGGGTGACCTCGCCGGAGACGATGCGGCAGCGCTTGAGCTCGCGCCGCAGCGGCACGACCGAGTGGCGCGGCGAGATGTTCCCGGCCGCGGCCTCGGGCAGGAACGGCTGGTACGTCATGTGCGGCTGGGGGTCGATCACGACGACCTCAGCGCGGCGCGCGCTGAGCTTCTTGGACAGGCGCAAGGCGGCGTACAGCCCCACGTGACCGGCCCCTACGACAACGATGCGCTTCGGACTCACACGTCCATTGTCCCGCGTGGACGGGCATTGAGCCGCCCTCTGTGACGTACGCGTCAGGACCTTCGAAGCAGCCGCGAGAGCAGCATGGTGGCCCCGACCGCACCGGCCAGCCCCACCAGCGTCGCGACCACGAACGCGCCGCCGGCCAGTGCCGAGGTCAGGCCCAGTGCGATGACGGTCAACACGGCCGAGATCAGCACCACGGCCAGCGCGCGCCCGAGCCAGGTCGTGACCACGTCGAGGTTGACGATCGCATCGTACGGAAGGGCGGCGGCGAGCGCGGTCAGGGTGTGTCCGATGTAGAGCAACGTGGCCATGCTCAGCACCCGCCACAGCGCCACCCGCGCGTCGAACCACGACGTGTCTACGATCCAGCCGGCCACCGCGACCAGGATCGCCACCGTCGCTCCCCGCCCGCGAGGCACGAACGCCGGATAGGCGGCGACCACGAACAGCAGTGGCGCGTACCGGCTGGCCGCGATCCACGCGGGCCACGCCACGGTCATCGCCAGCACGAAGCTGAGCGCGATGCCGCAGCGCACCAGGAACGGCACGATCGTGGCCCGGGCGGCGGCCCGGCGCACCCGCTCGATCCGATCGGCGATCCCGGCCAGCACGTCAGCGCCCCCTCGGCGCCGAGGCGAGGCGCGCCACGTCACGCAGCACCAGGTCCAGACTGCCCGCCCCGGCCCAAGCCACCACCGGTACACCGTGCTCGCGGAGCCGGCCGAGCACGTTCTCCCGCTCGATACGCCAGATCCGGGTGGCCAGCGGCGTCCAGGCGCCGCGCTGCGGCGGCTCGGCCCCCACCGGAAGCGTGTCGACCGCCACGGTGTACCGACCCGACTGGGTGAGCTGGGCCAGCATGTCGGCCGAGCGGGGGTCGATCAGCGGAGTCAGGACGACGACCAGCGCGTCGGACGAGACGTGGTGCGCGCCGAGGACGTGTTCGTACGGCGACTGGTCGGCAACGGCGGCGCGGACGTCGAGCAGCCACTCCAGTACGGTCAGGTACTGCCGTCGCCCGGTGGCGGGACGTAGCCGGCGCGCCGAGGCGCCGTACTCGAGCAGAGACACCCGGTCGCCGCGCTTCAGGTAGTGCTCGGCGATGGCGGCGGCCGACCGGACCGTGGTGTCCAGCACCGATGCGCTGCCCCGCACCCCGCCCGAGGTACCGGCCTCGCTGAGCACGTCGAGCAGCAGCAGCACCTCGGCGTCGCGGTCGGAGAGCGTGGCGGCCACGTGCAGATCGCGGGTCCGCAACGAGACCCGCCAGTCGATGCGCCGCAGCCGGTCGCCGGGCGCGAAGGGCCGTACACCGGCGAGTTCGCCGCCCTCGCCGGGACGCCGCGACCGGTGGTTGCCGACCAGACCCGCCGCGGCCGGCATCGCCTCGACGGCCGCGAACGGCTCGGTCTCGGGATAGACCCGCACGCCGCGCGCCGGCGTGACAACCGGACGGCAGGCCAGCAGGCCGCCGCACGCGGCGACCCGGGCCGCTGCCGGCCCCACATCATGGCGGCCCCACCGCAGCGCGTCACCCGGAAGCTCGACCGCGGCCCAACCGCCGGATGGCACGGTGATCGCGAACGGCCGGTCCGCGTTCTCCAGCTTCAACCACGACGACGTCCGGGTACGGAGCACGACGAGGTCGTACAGGATGACGTCGGGGTTGCTGACGGCGAGCGCGGCGTCGACGTGGCCGCCCTCGACGATGTGCTCCTCGTCGGCGTCGATGGCCACGTCGGGCGCGGAGCGCGGCATCCGGCGCAGCCCGATCGCCGCACCGACCGCGAACGGCGCCGCGAGCAGCACCAGGTCGACGCGGCCGAGCGCGACGCCGAGCACCAGCAGGAGGCCGGTGAGCAGGACGGTACGGCCGAGCGCCCGGGTGGGCACCCACACCGGCGCCGACCAGCCGTCGTCCGCCACCGGCTCGGCGGCCGGTACGGCGGCGCGCAGCGGCGGCTGCTCGGTCGTGCTCACTGGTCGGAGTACCCGCCCGCGTACGTCGGCAGGGCGCCGCTGGCCGGGGCGGGTGTCGCCGCGAGGACCTCCTGGACCACGAAGGAGGGATCGACCCTGCGTAGCCACATCTCTGGTCGCAGCGTGATCCGGTGCGCCAGGGCCGGCACCGCCACGTCCTTGACGTCCTCGGGCACCACGAAGTCCCGGCCCGCCATGACTGCCCGGGCGCGGGCCAGCAGCAACAACGCGAGCGAGCCGCGGGGCGACGAGCCGACCAGCGCCGACGCGTGCTCGCGGGTCGCCGCGGCCAGCGCCACGATGTACCGGCCGATCGAGTCCTCCACCGCCACCGTCTCCAACGCGGCCTGCATCGAACGCAGGGTGCGGGCGTCGACCACGGGCGGTAGGTGCGCCTCCTCCTGGCGGCGGGACATGCGCCGGCGCAGCACGTCCCACTCCTCCTCGGCCGTCGGGTAGCCGAACGAGACGCGCAGCAGGAACCGGTCGAGCTGGGCCTCGGGCAGCGGGTACGTGCCTTCGTACTCGATCGGGTTGGCGGTCGCGAGCACGTGAAACGGCGGGTCTAGACGGTACGTGACGCCCTCGACCGAGACCTGCTTCTCCTGCATCGCCTCGAGCAGGGCGGCCTGGGTCTTCGGCGGCGTCCGGTTGATCTCGTCGGCGAGCAGCATGTTGGTGAATACCGGGCCGGCGCGGAACGCGAAGTCGCCCTTGCGCTGGTCGTAGAGGAACGAGCCGGTGACGTCGGCGGGCAGCAGGTCGGGGGTGAACTGCAGGCGCCGGAAGTCGAGCCCGAGAGACTGGGCGAAGCATCGGGCGGTCAGCGTCTTGCCGAGCCCGGGCAGGTCCTCCAGCAGCACGTGGCCGCCCGCCAGGATGCCAGCGAGCACCAGCTCGAGGGCCTCCCGCTTGCCGACCACCACGCTGCCGACCGAGTCCAGGACCGCGCCGGCCAGCCGCCCCACTTCGTACGGGGGGATGGCCTCCACGCCTGCGTCCTTCACCGATGCACCCTTTCTCACAGTCGCTCCAGCGCTTCCACGTAGTTCGCGAGGTCGCGGGCCCGCGGCGGCCGGCGGCCAGCGTCGCCCAGCATCAGCCACAGCGGCTCGCCGAGCAGCTCCCGGGCCCGGCGCGGATCCGAGGCGCGGGTGATGCCGTGGCGCAGTCGCAGGCGTTCGTCGGTGAGCTCGGCGAGCACCGGCAGAACGTTACGCGAGAACGACGCCGGGTCGGACTGCGACCATTCGAGGCGCTGCTCCCAACGGCGTACGGCGGCGCGCAGCGAATCCGAACCCGTCCAGTGGTAGAGACCCTCGTCGTCAGCGGTGTTGCGCCGCGTGCTCGGGCTGGGCACCGGCGGCGGCGCGACCTCGGAGACCGCGAGCACGAGCAGCCGTAGCGCGACGAACGCGGCCACCACGACCAGCACCGAGATGCCGAAGCCGGCGGAGCGCAGCGCGGCCACCGTCAACACCGTGGCGACCGCGACCAGCAGCAGGTTGCGGATCACCCAGACGGCGCGCGATGGCCGCTTCTCCTCGATCTCCTC
>JBKOWB010000128.1:0-5798 GCA_046724195.1 Actinomycetota bacterium | reverse complement strand
GCGCGGCTCGCCGCCCTCGCCGCGCGGGCCGCGGTCCTCACGCGGGCCGCGGTCCTCACGGGGCGGCCGGGAGCCACCCTCGGCGGCGGCGGATGCCTCGGGCGCCTCCGCGCCCTCCGGGCGGACCTTGTCGAGGTAGATCTTGCCGCGGCCGTCGATGTCCGCGATCTGCACCTCGACCTTGTCGCCGACGTTCAGGTAGTCCTCGACCTTGTCCACCCGCTTGCCGTCGCCCACCTTGGAGATGTGCAGCAGGCCGTCGCGGCCGGGTAGCAGCGAGATGAACGCGCCGAACGCGGCCGTCTTCACCACCGTGCCGAGGAACTTGTCGCCGACCTTCGGCAACGTCGGGTTGGCGATGGCGTTGATCCGCTCGACCGCGGCCTCGGCGGCCGGGCCGTTGGTCGCGCCGACGTAGATCGTGCCGTCGTCCTCGATGGAGATGTCGGCGCCGGTCTCGTCCTGGATGGCGTTGATGGTCTGGCCCTTGGGACCGATCACCATGCCGATCTTGTCGACCGGGATCTTCACGGTGGTGACCCGCGGCGCGTAGTCGCTCATCGTGGCCGGGCCGTGGATGGCCTGGTCCATAACGCCGAGGATGGTCGTACGGGCGTCGTGCGCCTGCTGCAGCGCGCCGGCCAGCACGTCGGACGGGATGCCGTCGAGCTTGGTGTCGAGCTGCAGTGCGGTGACGAAGTCCGCGGTGCCGGCGACCTTGAAGTCCATGTCGCCGAACGCGTCCTCGGCACCGAGGATGTCGGTCAGCGCGACGTACTGGGTCTTGCCGTCGACCTCGTCCGAGATGAGGCCCATGGCGATGCCGGCGACCGGCGCCTTCAGCGGCACGCCGGCGCTGAGCAGCGACAGCGTCGAGGCACAGACCGAGCCCATCGAGGTGGAGCCGTTCGAGCCGAGGGCCTCGGAGACCTGGCGGATCGCGTACGGGAACTCCTCGCGCGACGGCAGCACCGGCACGAGCGCCCGCTCGGCGAGCGCGCCGTGGCCGATCTCGCGGCGCTTCGGCGAGCCGACCCGGCCGGTCTCACCGGTCGAGTACGGCGGGAAGTTGTAGTTGTGCATGTAGCGCTTGGACTTCTCCGGCGAGAGCGTGTCCAGCGCCTGCTCCAGCCGCAGCATGTTGAGCGTAGTGACGCCGAGAATCTGCGTCTCGCCGCGCTCGAACAGCGCCGAGCCGTGCACCCGCGGCAGCACGCCGACCTGGGCGCTCAGCGGGCGGATGTCGCGCGGGCCACGGCCGTCGATGCGGACCTGGTCGCGCAGCACGCGGGAGCGCACCTCGGACTTGATCAGCGCCCGGAACGCGGCGCTGATCTCCTTCTCGCGCCCCTCGAACCGGGCGTCGAGCAGCTCGTGTGCCTTCGCCTTGATGCGGTCCAGCGACTCCTCGCGCTCGACCTTGCTGGCGATCTTCAGCGCCTCGGCGGTCTCCGCGCGTACGGCCTCGGCGACGGCGGTGTAGACGTCGTCGGAGTAGTCCAGGAAGACCGGGAACTCGGCCACCGGCTTCGCGGCGACCTCGGCCAGCTCGCTCTGCACGCGGCACAGCTCGCGGATCGCCGGCTTGGCGGCCTCGAGACCGCTGGCGACGACCTCTTCGGTCGGGGCGGTGGCGCCGGCCTGGATCAGCTTGACCGCGCTCGGGGTGGCCTCGGCCTCGACCATCATGATCGCGACGTCGCCGTCGGGCAGGACCCGGCCGGCCACGACCATGTCGAAGGTGGCCCGCTCGAGCTCGTCGAGCGTCGGGAACGCGACCCACTGGCCCTCGACGTGCGCGACCCGGGTCGAGCCGACGGGACCGCTGAACGGCAGGCCGGAGAGCTTGGTGGACATCGACGCGCCGTTCATGGCGACGACGTCGTACGGGTACTGCTGGTCGAGCGCGAGGACGGTCTCGATGACCTGGACCTCATTGCGCAGGCCCTTGATGAACGACGGACGCAGCGGCCGGTCGATCAAACGGCAGGTGAGGATGGCGTCCTCGCTGGGCCGCCCTTCGCGGCGGAAGAACGAGCCGGGGATGCGGCCGACGGCGTACATCCGCTCTTCCACGTCGACGGTCAGCGGGAAGAAGTCGAAGTGCTCCTTCGGCTGCTTGCTGGCCGTGGTCGTGGACAGGACGGTGGTCTCACCGAGTTGGACGACCACCGACCCGCCGGCCTGCTTGGCCAGCCGTCCAGTGGAGAAGGTGAGTTCCCGGGTGCCGAACACTCCGTTGTCGATGACGGCGGTACGGGATTCGGTGCCGAGAGCATTCTGCTCTGTCATGTGGTGCGGTACTCCTTCGTCGAGGACCCGGCGGTCTCTACAGCGCGGTTCAGGTGGGCCGGTCTTCGATCGAAGTGCCCGGGATCGATCTGTGGAAACAGGCCCGGGAACCACTACCGAGGACCGGTGCTGACGGCGTGCGGCCGCGCGGGTCCGTGGGTGTAACTCGGGGGAGCGGCCCGGTCGACCACTCCCCCGTCAGATCATCGGCGCAGGCCGAGCCGTTCGATCAACGACCGGTAGCGCTGGATGTCCTTCTTCTGTACGTAGTTGAGCAGACGACGCCGGCGACCGACCAGCAGCAGCAGGCCACGACGGCTGTGGTGGTCGTGCTTGTGCACCTTGAGGTGCTCGGTGAGGTCGGCGATCCGCTTGGTGAGCATCGCGACCTGAACCTCGGGCGAGCCGGTGTCGCCTTCCTGGGTCGCGTACTCAGTCATGATCCGGGTCTTGGTTTCTGAGTCGAGCGCCATATTCTCCGTAATTCTGTGTTGCCGATGAAAGCCGGATTCTCGCGCCCCGCGGCGTCGGGCAGGCAGGCGAGATCGGTGGTCGGTTTGGTCGACCTGCGCTCAACATTACCAGCCGGTCAGCCGAGCAGCGCGCGGGTCTGCTCCACGTCCTCGCGGATCTGCGCCACCAGCGGTTCGATCGCATCGTATCGGCGCTGCTCCCGCAGGTGCGCGACGAAGTCCAGGCTGACCCGCTCGCCGTACAGATCGCCGGCGAAGTCGAGCACGTACGCCTCGACGCGCCGCTCCCGGCCGGAGAACGTGGGGTTGGTGCCGATCGACACCGACGCGGGCAGCGCGCCCGCGCGCTGGCCGCCGCGAACCAGCCAGGCCGCGTACACGCCGTCCGCCGGGACGGCGGCGTACCGGTGAACCAGGAGGTTCGCGGTGGGAAAGCCGATCTCGCGGCCGCGCTGATCACCGCGCACGACCACGCCACCCAGGCGGTGCGGCCGGCCGAGCGCAGCGGCCGCGGCCCGCACGTCCCCGGCGTCGACACAACTGCGGATGTACGTCGAGGAGAAGACGACCCCATCCGCGGAGACCAGCGGGGCGTCCTCGACCGTGAAGCCGAACGACCGGCCCAGCCTCTCGAGCAGCCGGACGTCGCCGGCCGCCTTGTGCCCGAAACGGAAGTTGTCGCCGACCACCACGACGGCCGAGTGCAGCGCCTCGACCAGCACGTCGTGGACGAACACCTCCGGGCTGAGCTGGGAGAACGCGGGCGTGAACGGCACCACGCAGAGAGCGTCGACGCCGAGTTGCTCGATCAGCTCCGCCTTGCGTACCGGCTCGGTGAGCACAGCCGGGTGCGAGCCGGGACGGACCACCTCGGCCGGGTGCGGGTCGAACGTCATCACGACCGACTGCATGTCGAGGTCGCGGGCGCGCTTCACGGTGTGCCCGATGATCGCCTGGTGGCCACGATGGACGCCGTCGAAGACGCCGATCGTCACCACCGAGCGGCCCCAGCCGCCAGGCACCGCCTCGTATCCCCGCCAGCGCTGCATGCTGCCTCCCCGATCTCCGCCGACAGCCTATCGGCAGAAATTTGTGACGATATGGGCGCGGCGCTCACATTCAGGCGGGAGCCAGCACCACCTCGGCCCGAGCGCGACCGGCCCGTTCGCTCACGATCGCCAGGACATCGCCCGACCGGTCGAAGACTGCGTACGGTCCCTCGATGCCGACCGGCTCCAGGGGGCCGCCGTGGCGGAGCACCTTCGCCTCGTCGGGGGCGGCCGTGCGTTGCCGGAACGCCCGGCGGGCGGCATCGGCCATCGACAGGCCGACGACGTCGGGCGCGCGCTCCCCGAGTTCGGCGAGCGTGACGGCCTCGGCCAGCGTGAAGCCGCCGGCCGCGGTGCGGCGCAGCGCGGTCAGGTGGCCGCCGACGCCCAGCGCGCGGCCGAGGTCGCGGGCGATCGCCCGGATGTAGGTGCCGGAGGAACACGTGACGTCGATGTCGACGTCCGTGACGTCCCGGTGCGCCGGACGGCGGATGTCCAGGACGTCGAGGCGGTGCACCGTCACCTTGCGCGCCGGGAGGTCGACGTCTTCTCCGTCGCGTACGCGCTTGTAGGCTCGCTGGCCGTTGATCTTGACGGCGCTCACCGCGCTCGGGACCTGGTCGATCTCGCCGATCTGCGCGGCCAGGCCGGCCCGGATGGCCGCTTCGGTCACGCCCGCGGCGGACGCGGTGGCCGTGACCTCGCCCTCGGCGTCGTCGGTGACGGTGGTCTCGCCCAGCCTGATCGTCGCGGTGTAGCTCTTCTGCGACCCGATCACGTACGTGAGCAGCCGCGTGGCCCGGTTGACCCCGACGATCAGCACCCCGGTGGCCATCGGGTCGAGCGTGCCGCCGTGACCGACCCGCCGGGTCTTCGCCAGCCGCCGCACCCGCGCCACGACGTCGTGCGACGTCATGCCGGCGGGCTTGTCCACCACGATGAGTCCGTCCACGTTCACCCGAACCACCCAACCAGACCGGCCCGCGCGGCCGTCAACGGGTGGCGCCCACGACCGCCCACCGGGCGCTACGCCAGCGCCGCAGGAGCATCCCGAGGCGCACCAGCGTGAACAGCCCCAGCCCGGCCCACACGCCGCCCAGGCCGAGGTCCAGCGCGTACGCCAGCCATATCGCCGGCAAGAAGCCGGCCAGCGCCGCGGCCAGGGTGAGATCGCGCAGGTAGCCGACGTCGCCGGCACCGATCATCACGCCGTCGAGCGCGTAGACGACGCCGGCGAACGGCATCAGGCCGACCAACCACGGCCACACGATCGCGGCCTGCTCATGCACCGACGGGTCGCTGGTGAACCAGCCCGGGACCACGCCGGATCCGGCCGCCGCGAGCACCGCGAACGCGATGCCCGCCACACCACCGGCCAGCGTGACCCGCCGAGCCACGTCCCGGGCCCGGTGCGCGTCGCCGGCGCCGAGTGCGGCGCCCACCAGAGACTGTGCCGCGATGGCCACCGCGTCCAGCGCGAGCGCACTGAAGAACCAGAGCTGAAGCGCGATCTGGTGCGCGCCGAGCGCCGCGACACCGAACCGGGCGGCGACCGCAGTCGCCGAGAGCCAGCATGCCTGGAATGCCGCGCCCCGGATCAGCAGGTCGCGGCCGAGCACGAGCTGCCGCCCGATGATCGACGGGCTGGGCCGCAGCGCCCTCGTCTCGCGGACCAGCGCCAGCAGGAACAGGCCGCCGGAGGTGGCCTGGGCGACCACATTGGCCACCGCGGAGCCGGTCAGGCCCATGCCAACCGGGTAGACGAGCACTGGGCACAGCATGGCCGAGAGGACGTTGGCGCCGAGCACGAAGATCAGCGGGCGCCGGGTGTCCTGGACGCCGCGCATCCAGCCGTTGCCGGCGGCCGCCAGTAGCAGGCCGGGCGCGCCGCACGCGGCGATGCGCAGCCAGCCGGCCGCCGCGTGGGCGGTCTCGGGGTCGCTCGCGAGCGCGCGGGCCAGCGGCTCGGCGAACACCTGGGCGA
>JBKOWB010000196.1:0-7419 GCA_046724195.1 Actinomycetota bacterium | reverse complement strand
GAGAAGGGCGGGTCTGCGAGCTATCGGAACCTGAAGAGGCTGCTCGAGAGCGGCGGTGACCGCGTCATCCAGTAGCGCCTGTTGATCTGGGTTCAAGTGTCGATAGTGGTAGTCCAGAGGCTGGCGCAGCATGAACGTGTGGCGGGATCATGAAAATGTGGCGCTACCGAGCGGCCCGCAGACCGTGACGATGCGCGAGCACGACGTTCTCGGCGTCCTGGCGCTACTTGGCGACGCCGATCTGACTGCTTGGGTCGACGGTGGTTGGGGCGTCGACGCGCTGATCGGCGTAGCGACGCGCGAGCACGACGACCTCGACCTTGTCGTACGGCTGGATGAGATCGCCCTGGTGCGGCAGGTGCTCGCCCGGGCCGGGTTCCTCACCGTTCGGCGCGACTGGTTGCCGACCGCGCTCGCGCTGGCCGATGCGACTGGCCGGTCCGTCGACCTGCATCCCGTCGCGCCCACGCTGGACGGCGGTGGTGATCAGGCGCTACCAGGTGGCGCCAGCTTTCATTACCCAGCGCCGGTTCAGGGTGCCATCAGTGGGGAGCCCGTGCTCTGCGTCGACGCGCGTACGCAATTGCTGTGCCACTCCGGCTATGAACTCACCGACAAGGACCGCCGGGACGTCGCCCGGCTCCGCCGCCATTTCAGGCTGTGATAGAGGACGTGTCTGGCCGTTTGCGTCCCGGTGCGGTGGATCAGGCGTAGCGTCAGACCCGCCGAGAGGAGGCTGACTGATGTTGTCACAGTTCACGCCCGCCACCACGCTGCCGACGGCAAACCTGCCGAAGGCCCGGACGTGTTACGAGGACACGCTCGGGCTGAAGCTTGAGCGCGTAGGCATGGGCGGGTTGTACTACGCCGCCGGTGCGGGCCGAGTGTTCGTCTACGAGTCCCAGTACGCGGGCACCAACAAGGCGACCGCAATGACGTTCGACGTGCCGCCGGCGGACTTCGACGCCGAGGTGGAACGGCTGCGCGCAAAGGGTGTCACCTTTCAGACATTCGACCTGGAAGGCGTCGAGTGGAACGACGGGATCGCCGCGATGGGCGAGACCGTCAAAGCCGTCTGGTTCACCGACCCGGACGGCAACATCCTCAATGTCTCCACCGGCACGCCCTAGCCGGTAGAACGCCGCCGTCAGCGCCGTTTCGCCGGTACCCGGAAAGCCCGAAGTCGTTCCCCGGCCATCGACCGTGATCACATCTGGACACGGTCGATGGTGCCTTACGCCCTTCGGCGGATGAGGCGCAGGCACCCGTTCAGGTCTCCCGACCGACCAGACGGTCGGTGTTGCGCTTTGCGCGCATCCCCGATGCTGAGACGCGCAAGGCGCGTTGCCGAGTGTGCTGGTATCCGTACGCGGCGAAGTCGGCGTACGTCGATTTGGGGGGTCGGGCCGACATGTCTGTGACCGAGGTGGCAATCGTCGGAGCGGGTCCGTACGGTCTCGCCGTCGCCGCCGCGTTGCGGCACGCCAGCATCGACCATCGAGTCATGGGCGATCCGATGTCCTTCTGGCGGGAGATGCCGAAGGGCATGCTGCTGCGCTCCAACTGGACGGCCACCTCCATCGCCGACTACCGCGGCCCGGTCGCGCTCGACGCATACCTCGAGGCGAGCGGGCAGAGGTTCGGGCGGCCGGTGCCGATCGAGCGCTTCATCGAGTACGGCGCGTGGGTGCAACGCCAAGTCGCCCCAGACGTCGATCGCCGCACCGTCACGAGCGTCGAGCGCAACAACGGCGGCTTCCGGCTCCGCATGGACGACGGCGACCAAGTGAGCGCCGGTCGAGTCGTCGTCGCCGCCGGGATAGCGCCGTTTGCGAGGCGCCCGGCGCAGTTCGACGCGCTGCCGGCCGATCTGGGCTCGCACACGAGCATGCACCGGGACATGTCACGCTTCGCGGGCAAACGAGTCATCGTCGTCGGCGGCGGGCAGAGCGCTCTGGAGGCCGCGGCCCTCATGCACGAGGCGGGGACGGACGTCGAGGTGCTCGTACGCAAGGATCATTTGAATTGGTTGCATGGCGGTAAGTACCACCGGATGCTCGGCCGGTGGGCGCCGCTGGTCTATGCCCCCACCGATGTCGGGCCGATGGGGCTCTCCCGGATCGTGGCCGTTCCGGATCTCTTCCGGCGACTACCTCGCTCCGTGCAGGAGGCGGCCGCCCGCCGTTCCATCCGGCCGGCCGGCGCTCTATGGCTCGTCGACCGGCTACGCGACGTGCCGATCGAGCTCGGCTGGGAGGTCCAGCGGGCGGAGCCGGTGGGCAACCAGGTGCGGGTCGTCTCGACGACCGGCGACACCCGGGTTGCTGACCACGTGGTCTACGGCACCGGATACCAGGTGGACATCAGCCGGTACCCGTTCCTCCAGCCGGAGCTGGTCCGAGATATCAAGCGGGTGAACGGCTATCCCGTCCTGCGGCCGGGGCTGGAGTCGTCGGTGTCCCGGTTGCATTTCGTCGGGGCGCCCGCCGCGTGGAGTTTCGGACCGATCATGCGTTTCGTCTCGGGTAGCTGGTACGCGAGCCGCGCGGTCCTGAACGCCGTGTCCCGCCACCGCGTCTCCGGTCGAGAGCTCGACTCGGTCCATCCGGAACTACGCTAGGAGCGCCCGATGAGGCGAGTCCCGCCGAGGGTAGGAGCGGTGGTGATCGGCGGCGACTACCAGGGTCTCGGCATCGTCCGGAGCCTTGGTCGCCACCAGATCCCGACTGTCATCGTCGACGACGAGAGGTCGATCGCACGTGCATCCCGGTTCGCGACGGCGAGCGTACCGGTGGAAAGCCTTCGCGATGACCGATCCATGCTGGATGCCCTGACGCTTGCCCGTAGCCGATATGGGCTCGACGGCTGGGTGCTGTTCCCCACCAGAGATGAGAACGTAGCGGCCCTGAGCCGCCACCGCGTCGAACTGTCGCCGTTCTTCCGGGTGCCGACGCCGGAGTGGGACTGCGTCCGCGTCGCCTGGGATAAGCGCGAGACCTACCGGTTGGCCCAGAAACTCGGCGTCGCCGCGCCGCGCACCTGGTTTCCCCTGGACGAGGCCGATCTCGACCAGGTCGACATGACCGGTCCGGTGATCATCAAGCCCGCCATCAAGGAGCACTTCTTCTACGCCACGCGGGCCAAGGCTTGGCGCGCGGACACGATGGCGGACCTGCGCCGGCTTTTCCGGCGAGCGGCGGCCATCGTCGATGACGGCGAGGTCATCGTGCAGGAGCTGGTTCCTGGCGACGGCCAGCAGCAGTACTCGTACTGCTGCTTCGCCAAGGCCGGAGCGGCCGTCGCCAGCATGACGGTCCGGCGCCGGCGCCAACATCCCTCCGACTTCGGGCGGGCAAGCACGTTCGTCGAGTCGCTTGACGTACCCGAGCTGGAGGCTCCGTCGGCGCGATTCCTCCGCGAGATCGGCTACTACGGGCTGGTCGAGCTGGAGTACAAGCGCGATCCGCGGGACGGCGAATTCAAGCTCATGGACGTCAATGCGCGGACGTGGGGCTATCACACCGCCGGTTACGCCGCCGGCGTGGACTTTCCGTACCTGCTGTTCCGTGACCAACTCGGCGAGAGCGTCGACCCGATCAAGGGGCGCAATGGCGTCTCGTGGATCCGGCTGGCCACCGACGTTCCCAACGCGTTGGTCGACATCCGTGCCGGCCGGCTCCGTGCCGCCGCCTACCTGCGGTCGCTTCGTGGGATCGACACCGAGGCGGTCTTCTCGTGGCGCGACCCGCTGCCCGGCCTGTACGAGGTCGCCCTGCTTCCCTATCTCGCCATCAAACGCGGACTCTAGAGGCTGGACATGTTCGAGGCGACCTGTCGATTCGCGTTCTTCGACTACTTTCGGATCCCGTACCGGATCGTCCCCGCCCCTGCGCCGGCTCCCGACCTGGGGCCGTCGTACGGTCTGTTGTGGAGGGCGGGAACGAGCGGCCCCGTACTCGCCTGGCCCCTTGCTGGCGCGGCGCCCGGCGGCCACGGGTCGTACCGGCTCGGCGACAAGCCGATCTTCGCCCACGTCGTCGATGAGCGGGCGGCCGGCCGGCTCCGATCGGACTGGGGATCGCGTTGGCAGCCGACGGATTCCATCGTGGACGGCAATGGGCTGGAGGTCGCATCGGTGTGGCGGGACCGCACCGGCAATGTCTTCCTGCCGTTTGATCCGGGCGAGGTGATGGGGCAGTTCTGGAGCGAGCGCTACCAGGATTCGACAGGAGAGTTGCGATTCCGCCTTCAGCGTGCCCTCGTCCGGGCGTACTACGCCGCTCGTCCGGCGATCCCGCGGCCCCTGCAGATCGCCTTGCGGCGGGCCTTCACCCGCGTGCAGCAGCAGGCGCCGTTCCCCGCGTTCCCCGTGGAGACCGCGCTTCACGACTTCTACGAATGGCTGTTCCAGACGGTCGCCGAGTTCGCCGGCCGTCCCGTTCCGTGGCTCGACCTGTGGCCGGGCGGCCGCTCGTGGGCGCTCGTGCTGACCCACGACGTCGACACGGCGGCCGGTCTGGCGAATCTGGAGGTGCTGCGGGACATCGAGCGGGAGGTGGGACACCCGTCCTCGTGGAATTTCGTGCCGCTGCGGTACGTGACCCCGGACGCGGTGATCGACTCGCTGAAGGCCGAGGGCTGCGAGGTCGGCGTCCACGGACTCCTGCACGACGGGCGGGACCTCGCCTCGCTGCGACTCCTTCGGCGACGGCTGCCCGCTATTCGTGAGTACGCGCGCCGCTGGGGCGCGGTCGGGTTCCGCTCGCCGGCCACGCAGCGCACGTGGGACTGGATGCCCTTGCTCGGCTTCGAATACGACACCTCGTACCACGACACCGCACCGTACGAGCCGCGCCCGGGTGGCAGCTGCAGCTACCTGCCGTATTTCGTCGGCAACCCCGGTACCGCCGGCGACATGGTCGAACTGCCGATCACGCTGCCGATGGACCACACCCTGTTCCAGATCCTGCAGCACCCCGGCGCCACGGTCTGGCTCGACAAAGCGGCACACGTACGGGACCGGGGCGGGATGGCTCTGGTTCTGACCCACCCGGATTACGTGGACGATCCGCGCGTGGGAGACGGGTACCGCAAGTTGCTCGAGGCGTACCGGGACGATCCGACGGTCTGGCGGGCGCTGCCGCACGAGGTTGCCGCGTGGTGGCAGCGGCGCGCCGAGTCGACGATCGAGCAAACGGACGTCGGCTGGGCGGTACGCGGTCCGGCCGCGGTCGACTGCGGGGTCCGATTCTGCCGGCCGGGTACGCCGGCCTTGACCGCTGGCCAGACTCCCGAAGCCGTCGAATGAGGGCGGCCCCGTCTCGCGGACCGGTCCCGCCGGAGTAGCGTCCCAGGCTATGCATTCCGGGCCAGTCATCATCGGCTTCGACGGGACGCCGGCAGCGGAGCGGGCGCTCCGAGAGTCGGCGAGCCTGCTCGCACCACGTCCGGCCGTGGTCGTCGTGGTTTGGGAGGCCGGCCGCGCGTTCGAAACCCTGACGCTGCCCACGCGCGCGTTCGAGACGCCGGTGTCGATGGATATCGGTGCCGCGTTCGAGGCCGAAAGGGCCGCCTACGAGTCCGCCGAGCGGCTGGCCGAGCAGGGAGCGGCGCTCGCCGCGGAACTCGGATACCAGGCCGAGGGGCTCGCCGTCGCGGACGAGGCGACCGTGCCGGACACGCTGCTGCGCATCGCCACCGAGCGGGACAGCCAGGCGCTGGTGCTCGGTTCCCACGGCCATCGCGGGCTGACGGCCGCGCTGCTCGGCACCACGACGAAGGCCGTCGTCGAGCATGCGCCCTGCCCGGTCGTGGTCGTCCGCGGCGATACCGGCTAGGCGTGGCTCAGCTCCACGTAGGAGGGATCAGGGAAGGCGCGGGACCGCGAACTCCCGAGTCGCCTGCTCTGCGGGGTGTTCCAGTTCGTGGGCGGGGTGCAGCGGCTCTGGACCGCACATACGACCAAGGTCACGTGGGCGGGTGAGACGGTCGCCCGGTCCGGGGTGCAGTGGTACGAGATCGACGTCGGCTCCCGGACCGTCGTACAGCAGGGCGTCTTCGGTGCCACCGGGTTCTATTACTTCTTCCCGGTCATCCAGACCGACATCTCCCGCAATGCGTACCTGTGTTTCAGCCGATCGAGTGCGCAGGAGTTCGGTTCCCTGCGACAGACCGGACGCGCGGTGAGTGACGCCGCGAACACCCTCCAGGGAAGCGCTCTGGTCAAGGCCGGCGAAAGTGCCTATACCGGCGCCCGCTGGGGTGACTACTTCGGACACGCCCGCGACGGCGGTGACGCGGGCCGGGTGTGGCTCTACGGCCAGTTTGCCGATGCGCTCAACACCTGGGGTACGTGGGTGTGCTCCACCCGCTTCTGACGGTCGTGACCGGCGAAGCTCGCCGCGCTACGCGCAACTCGTCCAGGAGGAACAATGCACGAGCTCTTTCCCATCATGAGCGGGCTGCTGGTCGGCGCGACGCTGGGCCTGCTCCGCCCGAAGACGCGGCTCATCACCGCGGTCGCGGCCGCGATCGTTCTCGGCACGCTCGCCACGATCGTGAGCGGCGAATACAAGATCAGTTGGGAGTTTCTCTTCGTCGACATCCCGCTGGTCGCTGGGTCGAGCCTGGTCTCGCTTCTCGCCTTGCGCCTGCTCAGGCGCCGCCTGCCGGGTGCGGACCACCGCTGAGGTCTGACCCGTAAATGCGGAGAACCGGCCCGTCAGAGACGATTCTGGCGGGCCGGTTTCGGGCGGCCGGGTAGCGTGGGCGGCGTCATGCCACTGGAACTGACCGCCGACTGCTCACGCTGCGCCGGGCTCTGCTGCGTCGCGCCGGCGTTCGCCAAGTCGTCGGACTTCGCCATCGACAAGCCGGCCGGAACGGCCTGCCCCAACCTGCGGCCCGACTTCCGCTGCGAGATCCACGAGCACCTGACCGAACGCGGCTTCAAGGGCTGCACCGTCTTCGACTGCTTCGGCGCGGGGCAGCACGTCACGCATGGCACGTTCGGCGGGTCGGACTGGCGGTCGGATCCCGCCGTGGGGCGGCAGATGTTCGCGTCGCTGCCGGTCATGCGGCAACTGCACGAGTTGGCGTGGTACCTGACCGAGGCGCTCAAACTGACCGCCGCTTGCCGGCTGCATGGCGAGCTGCGCGCCGCGCTGGACGAGACCGAGCGGCTCGCCGCCGGTACGCCAGACGAGCTGCTGGCGATCGGTCTGGACGCGTACCGGAAGAGGGTCAAACCCTTGTTGCTACGGGCCAGCGAGCTGGCCCGGGCCGGCGCGGGACGGCAGCCGGACCACCGCGGCGCGAACCTGGTCGGCCGCAAGCTACGCGGGGCCGACCTGCGCGGCGCCAGCCCTGTCTCTTATACACATCTCCGAGCCCACGAGACCCGCGGTTCTATCTCGTATG
>JBKOWB010000322.1:0-3115 GCA_046724195.1 Actinomycetota bacterium | reverse complement strand
GTCCCTGGTGTCCACCGGGCGTACCTCGGCCCGCTGATCGGCGTCCGCCGGGTCTTGTGTCCGGTTCGGCCCGGCGGCCGCGGACGGCCTCGCGCCGTCGCCCAGCTGCGCCGCCGGTGGCGGGACCGTTCGACGCTCGTACCGTGAACTCATAGACGGCCATGTATGGCCGCGCCGGGCGGCACCCACGCCGCCGAAGACGATCAGGCCGCCGCCCACGACGCAGACGATCGGCCAGACGGCGCCCCCCGCGCCCACAACCGCCAGCAGGCCGCCCAGCAACCGCCGGACCAGGCCGCGGGTGGCCAACAGCGCGCCCGCCCCGGCCAGAGCTACCAGGGCGAGCCCAACCAGCACCGGAACCTCGTCGGCTCCGGTCCGGGCCGCGCGCAGATCCGACAAGCCGGGCCGCGCGATCACCTGCAGCGACCAGGTCCGGGTCGCGGCGTAGAGCGCCAGGCCGGCGCCCGCGAGGCAGCCGACCACGCACGATGCGAGCGCACGGCGCGGCGTCATCATCGCGCGGCGCGCAGGGTCTCCGCCGCGGCGATCGCGGCCAGGACCGCGGCCGCCTTGTTACGCGACTCCTGTTCCTCCGATGCCGGGTCCGAGTCGGCGACGATCCCGGCGCCGGCCCCGACATACGCGACGCCGCCCTGCATGAGCGCCGTACGGATCGCGATCGCCATGTCCATGTCGCCGGCGAAGCCGAAGTAGCCGACCGTGCCGCCATAAAGCCCGCGCCGCGTCGGCTCGAGTTCCTCGATGATCTCCATGGCCCGGACCTTCGGCGCGCCCGACAGCGTGCCGGCCGGGAACGTCGCGGCCAGCGCGTCGAACGCCGTCCGGTCATCGCGCAGCTCGCCGACCACGGTCGAGACGATGTGCATCACGTGGCTGTACCGCTCGATCCGGGCGAAGTCCGGCACCTCCACCGTGCCCGCCCGGCAGACCCGGCCCAGGTCGTTGCGGCCGAGGTCGACGAGCATGACGTGTTCGGCGCGTTCCTTGGGATCGGCGAGCAGCTCGGCCGCGAGCGCATTGTCCAGCTCAGGCGTCGCGCCGCGCCAGCGGGTGCCGGCGATCGGGTGCAGCAGGGCACGGCGCACCCCGCGCTCGTCCGCGCTGACCTTGAGATGCGCCTCCGGCGACGACCCGACGATGTCGAAGTCGTCGAACCGCAGCAGATACATGTACGGGCTCGGATTCGTCGCCCGCAGCACGCGGTAGACGTCGAGCGGATTCGCGTCCGTGACACGCTCGAACCGCTGGCCGACAACGATCTGGAAGCATTCGCCGGCCCGGATCGCCTCCTTGGCCTGCTCCACGGCCTTCTGGTACTGCCCGGCCGGGGTCCGGCTGACGACGTCGCCGGGCGGCACCCGCATCACCGTGGAGATCATCGGTGGGGTGGGCCGGGAAAGCGCGGTGGTCATCGCGTCGAGACGCCCGACGGCGTGGTGATAGGCCGCGCGCTTCTCGCCGTCGGTGGCGTCCGGCGCGAGGACGGCGTTCGCGACCAGGATCGCCGAGCCGTCGTAGTGGTCCAGCACGACCAGATCGGTGGCCAGCATCATGCCCAGCTCGGGCAGCGGCACGTCGTCGACCGCGATCGACGGCAGCCGCTCGAACCGCCGGACCAGGTCGTAGCTCAGATAGCCGACCATGCCGCCGGTCAGCGGCGGCAGGCCGTCCGCGGACATCTCCGCCGGAGCGGCCAACGCCGCGACGGTCTCGCGCAGCGCGACAATAGGATCGCCGTGCACGGGTACGCCGGCCGGCGGGTCACCGAGCCACGCGGCCTGGCCGTCCCGCTCGACCAGCGTCGTGGCGCTCCGGACGCCGATGAACGAGTAGCGCGACCAGGCAGTGCCCGCGGAGCCCGCGCCCTGTTCCGCCGACTCCAGCAGGAACGTGCCCGGACCGCCGGCCAGCTTCGTGTAGACGCCCACCGGCGTCTCGCCGTCGGCGAGCAGCCGCCGGGTGACCGGGACGACCCTCCTGCGGCCCGCCTGTGCCACGAAGCCGTCTTCGCCCGGCACGACCGCCCCGCTGGTCAACGCGCCTCCCCCGGGTGCTCGTCTGGACCGGCGATGGGCAGCTCGTCGGTGAAGCAGCTGTGCGTGCCCGTGTGGCAGGCCGCACCGACCTGTTCGACCGTGACCAGCAGGGCGTCGCCGTCGCAGTCCAGCGTGACGCCGCGCACGTACTGGTGATGGCCCGAGGTCGCGCCCTTGACCCAGTGCTCCCGGCGGCTGCGCGACCAGTACGTCGCCCGGCCCGTGGTCAGCGTCCGGTGCAGCGCCTCGTCGTCCATCCACGCCATCATCAGCACGTCGCCGGTGCCGTGCTCGCGCACGATCGCGGCCACGAGGCCGTCCGGGTTGCGCTTCAGCCGGGCGGCGACGGCCGGGTCGAGCTCGGATTTCGCTAGATCAGGTGTGGGCACAGTTCAGATTCTCTCGCACCCGCCGGCTGCGTCCACGCGACCTACGCCCCGCCCACGATCCGGTCATCGAGACCGCGCAGGGGGTGTGTCGGGCGACCGGGGACGGTACGGTCGTCCGTGCGCCGCACCTGCCCCGGGTGCCCGCCCGCCGCCCGCCCGAGCCCGCCCGGCCACGCGGGTGGTGCCGCCGATCGACGGGAGTCTTGATCCGATGGAGCCGACGTCCAGTTCCGACAACGGCCGCCAGTCGCGCGGCCTGGCCCGCTTCTGGCCCGTACACGGCGTGCCCGCCTCGGTGCAGCGGCAGTCGGACGAAGACGCCGAGGACGCGGTGCAGGACACGCCGGCCGCCGCGGGTGAGCCGATGGCTGGTTCGGCCCTGACCGGTGAGCAACAGCAGGTGGACGAGCTCCGATCCGCTCCATCGGCGCTGACCAGCGAGACCCAGATGGTGGCGTTGGGGTCGCGGCGGCCGCCCGAGATCATCAACGGTGGCCGCGCCTGGAACGGCAATCAGGGCGGCTTTCCGCCGCCGGAGTCGGAGCGCGGCGTCCGCAACGGCGACGCCGGTCCCCGGCACAGCGGCTCGCCGACGCCGAACGGCTTGCCGCCGCGCGCGGGCAACCCGCTGCCGGCGTCCCGGTCGCCCTTCGCGCCGCCCGATCC
>JBKOWB010000397.1:0-5289 GCA_046724195.1 Actinomycetota bacterium | reverse complement strand
CCTTTCTCTAACCGTGGCAGGCGGTGGGCCAGCCGGGGGTGCTGCCTACGGCCTGGTCGGCTGGCCAGGTCGGGCCGTGCGCGGGTTACCGCGCCCGGAAGATCCGCATAGTGGTGACGACGCCGGCGACGAGCGCGACGGCGAGGACGACCAGGACGATGGACGTATTGACGCCCGGAGCGCCGCTGCTGCTGGCCGCGGCGAGCATCTGGCCGTCGACGGGCACCGGGCCCTTGCCGGCGGCAGGCGGCGGCGCTGTTGGCAGCGCCCCGTAGTCGACGATGCCGCTGCTCTCCAGCAGGGTGATATGGGTGAGAACGAACTGGTTCGCCTGCTGCGCGAGCTTGCGCACCGAGTCGTTGCGGGTGCTCGCCCGGATGATGGCGATGGCCGGGAAGATCTTGCCGTGCGCGGCGCGCAGTCGATCGATGTAGATCTGGTCGAACTCAGTGCTGGTCGCGGCGTTCCGCATCTCGCTCAGCCAGAACCGTTGGTCTCCGTTCGGCTGGTTGGGCAGGTCGATACCGAGCTTCTTGGCCGCGTCGCGGTCCATCTTGTCCAGCACGACGTGCTGCGCCGCGATGGACTTGCCGATGTTGACGACGCGAGGGTCGTCGGATTTCTCCTGGGCCATGTTGCTGGCCGGTATCTCCCAGAGGCCGGCCAACCGCACCTTGATGACGAAGTCCCGGTCGGCGGCGCTCAATGCCCCCGCGCCCTTGTCGGTCAACCCGGTATCGGGCGGAATCGGCACGTCGTCCGCGGCGTGCGCCGGGCCGGTCGGGACCAGCAAGGCCAACAGGACCATTGCCGGCATGCCCACGAGCCAGCGCTGAAGCCGGCGCGAGGAGCGGACGGCAATCATTCCTTGTCACCTCCGACGACAAATCAACAATCGTTTCGGACGAGCGCTTCGAGGTTGGGCGAAACGTTAGAAGTAAGGCTCGTGCCAATGCAATGCGTGGACCGAGAAATGTGGAATTCTTAGGCCCGACTTAAAGAGAATTTGTGGCCTCGACTCTCACCTGTCGGCATCGTCCGAACGGACGATGCCATGGGTTCAAACCGTTGCCGAGAACGTTCTTCGAAAGTCGTGGATCAGTAGCTGTAGTCGGCACCGCCACTGCCGGTCGCGTCGCTGCCCCCTTCGTCCGTGGGCGGCGCGACCGGCTTGGAGATGGCCGGAAGGCAGGTCAGGTTCTTGGTGCCGTCCGGCTTGATCACGAACCAGGTGCCTCCCACGTTCTGGCCCTTCCAGGTGCCGGGCTTCTTGTCGCCCAGGTACCGGTACAGTGGCCAGCCCGCGACGGTGAGCTGAAGGGACCCGTCCGCTCGGGTGACCGTGCCGACCAGCTTCTTGTCGACGCCCTTGAGCGTTGGCTTACTGTCGCTGGTCAGCGCTGGCGGCCACACCTTGGCGCAGTCGCCCGCACAGTTCGACTTGGATTTCGGCTTGGCCACATCCCGGTCGAAGCGGTAGAGCACCCAGCCGCCCTCGTCCTCGATGACCGCACCCATCCGAGGCACCTTGGTGCCGGTCAGCTTGTCGGTGGTTTCCTCTTCGGTGAGCGCGGGCGCGTCGTTCTCGACCGTGCCGTCGTCGCTCTCCTGCGCCGGGTCGGCGCTCGGCGAGGCGTCACCGGCGTTGGCCGCCGGCTGGGCGCCGCCGTTGTAGTCCGCCGGGTTGTAGCCGGCCGGGGCGCAACCCGGCAGCGCGAACGCCGCCGCGATGGCCGTGCCGATGACCATCAACCTTCGCTTCTCCGGGACCACGGTGCCCTCCAGCTATGTCTACATCTTCGTTTCCGCGTGGTAGTACGCGCGCTGGGCACCGCTCGGTTGAAGAATCGTGCCAATCAATTTCTCAGATTCGGTTTGAACCCTACGGCCCGGTAATCCGTGAATTAATGGCCCGCCGCGCGATTTCGTCGCGGGCCGTGGCGGACGATTCGCGTTGAGTGAAAAGAGGTCCGACCGATAGGCCGGACCTCTTGCGTTCGTTAGGGCTGGGTCAGGGGACGCGGACCAGCGTCTCCGGGTTGCCGTTGGCGTCCACGGACTGCACCTGCAGGTGGGCGATGTCGTCGCGCGGTGTCGCGGTCACCGACTGCAGCAGCAACGGCGACGGGTTGGCGCTCGTGCCCCACCCCTTGTCGCCGACCGTCCACGTCGACAGCACCTCAGAGCTGCCGTCCGTCCGCACGGCCACGAGCCGGCAGGTCAGCGGGCCCTTGACGTTGGACACCGCGTACGAGACCTGGGTGCCCCAGTCCTTCTTCTCCAACCCAGCGTCCAGCCGGACGCCGGTCCGCGGATCTGAGCCGCCGTACCGCTCCCCGGGCAGATCGGGGCCGCCGATGCCGGCGCCCCCCTCCGACAGCGGCAGCGGATCGAGTTGTGTGCTCGAGCGCTGCGCCGTCGTCGTCGCCGGCGCATTCTCCCGCGCCGGGGCGAACCACTTGGCGCCGGCGAACAGCGCGCCGATCGAGAGCATGGCGAACACGATCACCGCCGCGGCAAGGGAGTAGAGGCGCCGGCTGTTGGCTAGCTTCCGCTCCTTCTTGACCTCGCCGATCATCGCCTGCAGCACGACACCGTCGCGCCGCGACTGCTCCGTGGCCACCAGCGCATCGGCGTCCACGTCGGCCAGGATGTCGACCACCGGCAGCAGCGTCTCGAGCTCGAGCGCGCAAGTCGGGCATTCGATGAGATGGTCTTCGAACCGGGCCGCGTCCCGTTCGTCCAGGACACCGAGCGCGTACGCCGCCACGTCGAAATGTTGTTCCTGCATCATTCCGTCACCCCCCGCTGCTGCAGGGCGGTACGCAGGGCCCGCAGCGCGTAGTACACGCGAGACTTCGCGGTGCCCAGCGGCAGGCCGAGCACCTCCGCCGCTTCCGGAACGGTCCGACCGCGGAAGTACGTCTCCACAAGTATTTCCCGGTGCGACTGGCTCAGGGTGCGCAGCGCATCGGTCACGGTCATGAGCTGCAACACCCGGTCGGTGTCGTCCGCCGTGCTCGGAAAGCTCTCCAGCTCGCGGTCGTACGTCTCCGGCGGCCGGGCGCTCACGCTGCGGTGGTCGTCGATCGCGATCCGCCGCGCGACCGTCACCAGCCAGGGCCGCAACGACTGCTGGCCCTGCGCGCCGAGGCGGTGGGCGTTACGCCACGCTCGCAACAGCGTCTCCTGGACGATGTCCTCGGCGCGTTGCCGGTCGCCCCCGGTCAGCCGGAGCACGAACATCAGCAGCGGTCCCGCGTGCTCCTCGTAGAGCATCCGGACCAGGGTGTCTTCGTGGTTCGCGGTAGTCGACGCGGCCTCATGGCGAGGCGCCTGTCGTGGAATCACGGCATCATCCTTGTCCGCACCACGGCCTCCGTCGAGAGCACGCCATCGGCCACCGGATCGCTGCTGCGTCATCACGCACACCCTGTCCGGCGTGAGCCGAGACTCGGCCAACGCATGCATCGATACCTCCTGCCGGTGCAATCCCCGTCACCCGGTATACGGGTGGGGACCCCGGCCTGGATCAACGCGTACGAGAAAATTTCCGGGCGCGCGGCGTTGCGTAACCTCAAGATTCCTCCGTGTACCGGCGGGGGGACCGCACAGCGGGATGATCGAATTCATCCATCTGCACCGATATGCGCGGCAGGGCACGCGAATAATACTCAGCAAACCCCGTCCACGGAAAGCGCTCTCACACGCGGGTGCCGGGCGCTCACCGGCTGTGCATGGTGGCCAGCGTCAGCGCCCGATGGAGCACCCGGGCGTCGCCGAGGAGGCCCCGCAGCCGCCGCTCCAGGCCGGCGATCGGCACCAGGTTCTGCGGCGCCCGCGGGTCCTTGTGGGCCGACGAGGCGAACCGCGGCAACGTGGCGCTGGACAGTTCGGCCAGCTCGACGGCCTGCCCGATCGCCAGGTCGGGGGAACACTCGACCCGGACGATGCCCGACCACGGCGCACCCGTCGCGCCCGGCAGCCGTAGATACCAGGACCAGCCGCCCCAGACCGTCCCGAGGTGGAAGACCGGGGTCCGCTGGCCCGGTCGTAGCGAGGTCACCACCGGCGTGAGCGCGGCGGGCAGGTACTGCTTCTGCTGCGTCTTGACGTAGCCGACCGTACGCGGCAGCTGCCGCCGGTTGCGCAGCGGACCGTCCACGACGAGCAGGTCGGCGGCGGCGTCGCGGGCCATCGAGGAGATCTCGATCTCCAGAGCGGTCAGCGGGCCCTGGACCGCGGCGGGAAGCTTGCTGGCCTCGCCGGTGCCGTTGACGCGATGGATCTCGTAGCGCACCGAGCCCGCCACCAGGTCGCCAGCCGACGGGCTCGCCGTGAACAGCCCCCGGCCGACCCGGGAGCCGACCAACTCGGCCACGCCGCGGCGCAGGTCGCAGCGGACCACCCCGGCGGCGTACGAGGCGGCAAGACCCGCGTACGACTGGCCGTCGTCCTCCGCCGTCCAGAGGCCGGCGTCGTTGCGTCGAACGCCGTCGACGAGCAGCACGACGTCCGGACAGCGGACGCCGGGATGGGCGTCGATGGGGGCCCACTGTGCCGCCGGGACCTCCGCGTCCGTGTCGACCTGAGCGCTGCTCGGCGCGGCCGGACCATCCGACTCGCCGCCCTCGAAGGCAGAGCCGTACGACGGATCCCAGGCGTCAACGAACATCCGCGTCACAGGCCGACCCTCTCCACGTAGGCCGTGCGCGCGTCCTTGTGCACCTCGAAGCGGACCGGCACCCGGTCGGCAAGGGCGGGCACGTGGGTGACCACGCCGACCATCCGGTCGCCGCGGGCCGCGAGATTCTCCAGCGTCGCCGCCACGACGTCCAGCGTGGCCGCGTCCAGCGTGCCGAAGCCCTCGTCCAGCACGATCGACTCCAGGCTGGCGGCCGTCGTCGACATGCCGGCAAGTTGCTCGGACAGCGCCAGCGCGAGCGCCAGCGACGCCTGGAACGTCTCCCCGCCGGACAGCGTCCGCACGCCGCGGCGCAGACCCGCGTCGTGGTGGTCCACGACGAAGAACTCGCCCCTGTCGTGGATCAGGTCGTACTGGCCGCCGGTCAGCTCGCGCAGGATCCGTGAGCCGCCGTCGACCAGCAGGTCGAGTGCCTCCTCGAGCAGCCAGCGCTCGAAGTTGTTGGCCCGCAGGTGCCCGGCCAGCGACTTGGCGACGCGATGGTCGCGGAGCAGGCCGGCCCGCTGCTCGGTGAGCTCGCGCGCCTGCTCGCGCCGGTCGACCAGGCGCTGCCAAGCGGCCTCCGCGCGTTCGGCCGCCACGGC
>JBKOWB010000286.1:0-11276 GCA_046724195.1 Actinomycetota bacterium | reverse complement strand
CGTCGAGCCAGGCGGTCGCGGCGTCGCGCAGCGCCGCCTCGGCGGCCGCGGCGAGCCGGTGCGGGGTGCGCAGCGCGACCAGCACACGGCAATGCGCGGCCAGGTGCGGCAGCGCGGCCAGGGTGGCCGGGTCGGCGTACTGGATGTCGTCGAGGACCAGCAGGGCGCCGCGCAGGCGCGAGCGTACGGCCTCCGCGAGCAGGTGAACGTCGTGGACCGGCAGCCGGGCCCGCACGGCCCGGGACAAAGCGAGCGCGGGTACGGCGGTCAGCATCGCCAGCCCGCCGCCGGTGTGGACCGGACCGGGCACGAGGGCGGCGGCCCCGCGCAGGATGGTGCTGCGGCCGGAGCCGGGCGGTCCGGCGACCACGACCAGACCCGGCCGGCGCAGCCAGGCGGCGGCGGACACGGTCACGTCCTGCGCGTCCGCCACCGCGTGACCCCCTCACCGTCCGTGCCGTGTCTCGTGCCCGCCTGGCACGAACACGGGATCCTGTACGCCTCGCCGGTCCGTAGTCTGTGGTGCGGCAGGCGTCCTCACCCTGCCGAGGTTCCGGCGAAGGGCTGACAGGTCATGTGGACGACGGCCGCGGTCTGCACATTGTCGCTGACGGTGTGCTCGGCTGACGAGTCATCGTGACGGGTCCGCTCACGGCCCGGCTGGCTGCCCTGTGTGACGACATCGCCGCACAGGTCGATCCCGAGGTCGCTGGCCAGGTGCGACACATCGGCGACCGTCTTGGTGAGCCGTTACGCGTGGCGATCGCGGGTCGCCTGAAAGCCGGAAAGTCGACACTCGTCAACGCCCTCATCGGCCGGCGCGTCGCCCCGACCGCGGCCGGTGAGTGCACCCGGGTGGTCACCCGGTTCCGCTACGGCACCGCCGACCGGGTGGACGTGGTGCGCCGCGACGGCGCCCGGCACAGCCTTCCGCTGGACGACGAGGGCATGATCCCGCAGCGGCTCGGCGTGCCGCTGGCCCGGGTCGCGTACGTGGACGTCACGCTGACCAGCGAGAAGCTGCGCGAGCTCACGGTTGTCGACACACCCGGGCTGGCCTCGACGGACACCCGGGTCAGCGCCCGCGCCGAGGAGGCGGTCGGGACGTCGACCGCGCCGTTCGACGCCGACATCGACGCCGACTCCACGTCCGAGGTAGCCGCCGCGGAAGCCGTCGTGTACGTGTTCACCCAGGCCGTGCGCGCCGACGACGTGCAGGCGCTGGAAGCGTTCCGGGCGACCTCGGCGCGGCTGGCGTCCAGCCCGATCAACGCGATCGGTGTGTTCGGCAAGGTGGACACGCTGGTCGGCGGCGCCGGGGACCCGTGGCCGGTGGCCGGGCCGCTGGCGCAGCAGCAGGGGGCGCTGCTCGCCCGTACCGTCTCCGACGTCGTCCCGGTCGTTGGCCTGCTGGCCGAAACCGCCGAGGCGGGCCGCCTCACCTCGGCCGACTGTGCCGCCCTGCGGCAGCTCGCCGGCGTGCCGGACCTCGGTGTGCTGCTGGCCTCGGTGGACCTGTTCCGGACCCGGCCGGCGCCGGTGAGCGCGGAACGCCGCGAACGGCTGCTGGGCCTGCTCGACCTGTACGGCATCGGCTTCGCGATCGCGCAACTCATCGCGCAACCGCACCTCGGCACCGGCGAACTCGTGCGCCGCCTGGCCAGCGCGTCCGGATTTCCGCGGCTGCAGAACACGCTCGAGCAGACGTTCCGCTGGCGCGCCGACGCGATCAAGGCCGGTTGGGCGCTCGCCCGCCTCGACCAGCTGGCCGGGCACACCCGCGACGGACGCAGCCGGGAGGCGCTGCGCGACGGCGTCGAGCGGCTGCTGCGCGAGCCCGACTACCACCGGTTGCGGCTGCTCGAGATGGCCCAGCGCGTCGCCACCGGCGCCGTACCGATGCCGCCGGAGTGGGAGCGGGAGCTGACCCGACTCGCCACCTCCGACGACGCCCGCTGGATCCTGGGGCTGCCGCACGCCGGCGCCGCCGAGCTCGCCGAGGCCGCGTTGCAGGCCGCGAACCGGTGGCGCGTGTACGCGGTCGCCGGCGCCGGGCCCGCGCAGTCACGGGTGGCGCAGGTCGCCCACCGCGGCTTCTACCTGCTGTCCCAGCAGGTGCGCCGATGAGAGACATGACCGCCGCCCTGGACGCCGCCGTACGCGACACCCTCGCCTACGTGCGCACCGCCGACCCGGACGCGGGCGCCGAGCTGGCCGAGCTGCGCCGCCGGCAGCTGACCCGCCCGTCGATCGTGCTGGTCGGCGAGACGAAGCGCGGCAAGAGTTCCCTGGTCAACGCGCTCCTCGGGGTGCCCGGCCTGTCCCCCGTCGACGCGGCCGTGGCGACCAGCACCTACCTGCACTTCTCCCCCGGCGCCCCGGCGATGCGGGCGTGGGTACCCGGCGCGCCCGAGCCGGTGGACATCACCGACCTGGCGTCGTGGGCGACCGGCGGTAACAAGGCCCGCCGGATCGAGATCACCCACCCGGCGCCGCTGCTGCAGTACGTGAGCCTGCTCGACACGCCCGGCGTCGGCGGCCTCGACCCGGCGCACACCGCGGTCGCGCTCGACGCCGTGGACCGGGCCACCGCGCTGCTGTTCGTGGCGGACGCGTCCGCGCCGCTGTCCCGGCCCGAGCTGACCTTCCTGGTGGCCGCAAGCGAACGCGTCGACACGGTGGTGTTCGCGCTGACCAAGGTGGACGCGTACCCGGGGTGGCGGCGGATCTGCGAGGACAACCGGGCGCTGCTGCGCGCCCAGGCGCCGCGGTTCGCCGACGCGCCGTGGTTCCCGGTCTCCGCCCGGCTCGCCGAGCTGGCGCTGGGCGTGCCGGCCGGCGAGTCCGCCGCGCTGGTCGACGCGTCCCGCATCGCCGAGCTGCAACACGCGCTCGTCGAGCTGGCCGGCCACGGTCACCAGCTGCAACTGGCCAACGTGCTGCGCGCCGCGCGCGGCGAACTCGTCCGCCTCGACGCGGCCGCCGGCGCCCGCCTGCAGGCCACCGAGGCCGACCCGGTCGAGGTGGCCCGGGTCCGGTCCGAACGCGCCGCGCTGGCCGCCCGCAAGCGCACCGAGTCACGGCAGTGGGCGCTGCTGCTCAGCGCCGAGACCCAGCGCGCCCGCATCGAGGTCGTCGGCCTGCTGCGCACCCGGATCGCGGCCCTGCAGCAGGAGTTCACCGCGCGCATCGAGACCGCCCGCGGTGACGGCCTCGCGAAGCTGCCGGACGCGCTGGACACCGAGCTGCAGGCCATCGCGGTGACGTTGTCACAGCAGCTGGAGGCCACGTTCCGGCAGGTCGGCGAGAAGGTGCTGGCGGAGGTGTTCGACGCCGGGGAGCTCGCGGCCATGCTGGGCCGGCTGAACGCCACGTTGCGGCACGCGCTGTCCGCCGCGCCGCCGCGGGACGGCTCCGGCGACAACATGCTGATCGCGCTGTCCGCCGGCGGCATCGCCTTCATGGCCGGCCGGGGCGCCATCCTGGGCGCGTCCGCGCTGGGCGCGGGCGGGCTGGTCGCGGGTGGTCTGCTGATCCCGGTGGCCGGCATCGGTCTGGGCTTGGCCGCCGGCGGGTACGTGCTCTACCGGCGGCGGGTGCAGACCGACCGCCAGCAGGCCCGCATGTGGCTGCGCGACGTGTGCGGCGAGGCCCGGGCGGCACTCACCGACGAGATCTCGTACCGGTTCACCGACCTGCAGTACGCGCTGTCGGTCGCCGTCGACGACGCGGTGGAGCGGCGGCTGCGGGAACTGGACGCGCACATCGCCGAGATCGACGCCGCGGCCGCCGAGGACGCGGCCGGGCGGGCGAAGCGGCGGGCCGCGGCCCAGCAGGACCGGGATCTGGTAAAGGCGAAACTGAAGCAGGTCGACGACGTACTGGCCAAGGCCCGGGCGCTGACGCCCGCCCCGGCCGGCGACGACGGTCAGGAGAGGGCATGAGCGAGCACGGCTGGCCGGACCACCATGACGACCCCGGCTACCACGACGACCACCACGACCCGCTGCACGAGCCGGCCGACGGCCTCCACGACGGCGAGGCGCCGCCGCTGCCGGACGACGACGGCTACTGGGACCTGCACCACCACGACGACGCCGGGCCGGCCCCGGACGAGCCGCACGACCTGGTGTACGAGCACCACACCGGCGACCCTGCGGAGCCTGCCGCGGAGTACGACCAGCACGTCGACGTGGCGGACACCCACGAGACGGCGACGGTCGGCGCCGATCCCGACGCGTTGCCCGAGCACGTCGACACCGACCCGGTTTTCCCGCCCGCGGTCGACGTCGGTCCGCTGCCCGAGCCGGTCGACGGGTTCCCGTGGATCGACACCGGCAGCCTCGGCGTGGTCGACCCAGCCGCACCGCACGCCCTGCCGGTCGAGGACGTGAGCCCGCACGAGCTGGCCGACTACGCCGGCACCGAGCTGCCGCCCGGCGTCGACCCGTGGGCCGCGCTGGCCGACTCCGAGGACCCGGCAACCAGTGCGCTGGCCCGCTGGTGGTCACAGCACCCGCAGTAAACGCCGGGCTCGGCGCTACGGCGCAAAGACCTCGGGAGATGGCATCATGAGCGCGCACACCCGAGCCAACGCTGGAGCGCATCCCCATGGCCGCTATCGACCTCACCGCCGGACCGGCCAGCAGCCGCCGGGAACGCACCGGCTGGTACTTCTACGACTGGGCGAACTCCGCGTTCTCCACCACCGTCGTCACGGTCTTCCTCGGTCCGTTTCTGACCACCGTCACCGAGCAGGCGGCCGGATGCGCGCTGGGCGCCGACGACTGCCACGGCCGGGTCCATCCGCTCGGCATCACCGTCGCGGCCGGATCGTACTTCCCCTATCTCGTGTCGCTGTCGGTGCTGCTCACCGTGTTCGTGCTGCCGGTGGTGGGCGCGATCGCCGACCGGACGCCCCGCAAGAAGCTCCTGCTGGCCGCGGCCGCGTTCGTCGGGGCCGGCGCGACGGTCGCGATGGCCTTTGTGACCGGCGAGCGCTACCTGCTCGGCGGGCTGCTGTTCCTCATCGCCAACATCGCGTTCGGCGCGTCCATCGTGGTGTACAACTCGTTCCTGCCGCAGCTCGCCCCGCCCGACGACCGCGACCGGGTGTCCAGCCGCGGCTGGGCGCTCGGCTACCTCGGCGGCGGCCTGCTCCTGCTGCTCAACCTCGTCGCCGTGCAACTGCTCAGCCAGGAAGGCAACGACCAGCGCACCCTCGACCTGGCGCGGTGGTCCATCGTCTCCGCCGGCGTGTGGTGGGCCGCGTTCACCCTGGTGCCGCTGCGCTGGCTGCGCGAACACCCCGGCGCCGAGAGCACCACGGCCCGGGGCAACGTGCTCGTCGACGGCTTCCGGCAACTCGGGCACACCATCAAGGGCCTGCGCGCGTACCCGTTGACCCTGTTCTTCCTGCTCGCCTATCTGCTCTACAACGACGGCATCCAGACCGTCATCGCGCTGGCCAGCCAGTACGGCACCAAGGAACTCAAGCTCACCCAGTCCACGCTGATCATCACCATCCTGCTGGTGCAGTTCCTGGCGTTCGGCGGCGCCCTGCTGCTCGGCGCGCTGGCCGCGCGGATGGGCGCCCGCAAGACCATCCTGCTCAGCCTCGTCCTCTGGCTCGGGGTCGTGCTGGCCGCGTACTGGCTGCCCGCCGGCCAACCGCTGCCGTTCATGCTGCTGGGCGTCGCCATCGGCCTGGTCCTCGGCGGCAGCCAGGCCCTGTCCCGCTCGCTGTTCAGCCAGCTCATCCCGACCGGCCGCGAGGGCGAGTACTACGGCTTCTACGAGATCAGCGACAAGGGCACCAGCTGGCTCGGCCCGCTCGCGTTCGGCCTGGTGTTCCAGCTGACCAACAGCTACCGCATCGGCATCGTGTCGCTCATCGTGTTCTTCGTCGTCGGTGGGATCCTGCTCGCGTTGGTGCCGATCCGCCGCGCCATCGTCGCCGCCGGCAACGTCCCGCCGCGACTTCTCTGACCATCGCGGGAGCTCCGTTGGACATCGCCATCGACGCCGATTCGCGGGTACCGCCCTACGAGCAGGTCCGGTTGCGCATCGCCGAGCTGGCCGGTGCCGGCGCCCTGCCCGCCGGAACCCGGCTCCCACCGGTCCGCCGCCTCGCGACCGACCTGGGCCTGGCCGCCAACACGGTCGCCCGCGCCTACCGCGAGCTGGAGCAGGCCGGCCTGGTCGAAACCCGAGGCCGCGCCGGCACGGTGATCACGGCCCGCGCGGCCCGCGTCCCGGCCGAGGCCCAAAAAGCGGCGCGACGGTACGCGGAGCGGACAAAATCGCTGGGCGTGCCTCCCGAGACGGCCTTGGACCTGGTCAAAGCCGCTTTGCAACTACCGGGCTGAACGCTGCTGCTCAACGAGATCTTGGACGGTAATGGTCGGTTTCGAACCACAATCATCCAAGATCTGCGCAAAGCGCGCGGTCGCACGCGCAAAGCGCGCGGTTGAGCGTTACTGGGCGGCGATGGTGTTCGTAGCCAGCAGCACCAGCAGCAGCGTACCCAGCACCAGCCGGTACGCGATGAAGATGCTGTAGTTGTGCCCGGCGATGTATTTCAGCAGCCATGCCACGGCCACGTACGCGACGACGAAGCTCACGATCGTCGCGGTGATCGTGTTGAGCCAGCCCACACCGTTGGAGATGTTGTCGTACTCCTGGACCACCTGCAGCGTGGTCGCGCCGAGCAGCGCCGGGATGGACAGGAAGAACGACAGCCGGGTCACGGTGACCCGGTCGAGGTCGCGGAGCAGACCGGCCGACATGGTGGCCCCGGAGCGGGACACCCCGGGGATCAGCGCCAGGCACTGGACCGTGCCGATGATCAGCGTGTCCTTCCACGTCACGTCGTCCTCGTGGCGGATCTGGGTGGCGGCGTGATCGGCGAACGCCATCACGCCGCTCCACACGATCAGCGCCCCGGCCACGAACCACAGGCTGCGCAGCGTCGTCTCGATGGTGTCCTGGAACAGCAGCCCGACCACACCGATCGGGATCGAGCCCAGGATCACCGCCCAGCCGAACCGGAAGTCCGGGTCCTCGCGGCCCCGCGCGTTGAACAGGCCGCGCAGGAAGGCCGGCACGATCCGGGCGATGTCGCGGCGCAGGAAGATCACCGTGGCGATGACGGCGCCGGACTGGATGATCGCCGTGAACGCGGTGATGTCCGGGTCGTCGATCGAATACCCGAGCAGCTTCTCCAGGATGGTCAGGTGACCCGTGCTGGACACGGGCAAGAACTCCGTGATGCCCTCGACCGCTCCGAGCAGCACCGCTTCGAGAATGTTCAACCCAACCCCAACTCCGCCTGTGATCCACGCGCCGACCGCGGTCGAGAATAGGGTGTCGCTCACCCAGCGGCGCGGCGGACCCGCGCCGCCGAGATGGTGTACGCCGGGTCCCGATCCAGATTGTGCCGGTCCCGGTCGTAGCGGCGGGTGGTCCGCGGATCGGCGTGACCCATCGCGTCCTGCACATCCTCCAGCGGCACGCCCTCGGCGCGGGCCGTGGTCGCGAACGCGTGCCGCAGCGAATGCGGCGACAGCCGTTCCCACCCGGCGATGCCGGCGTCCCTGGCGAGACGCCGGACCAACCGGAACACGGCGTGCCGGTCGATGCGCGCGCCCCCGGCGGTCACGAACAGCGCCCCGTCGGTCCGAGTGCCCAGGTACTCATCCACGGCCGCCGCCGCGGCCGGCGTGAGAGCACGGCGGCGTAGCTTGCCGCCCTTGCCGACGAACCGGACGCTGCGGTGGCCGCGCTCCCAGCCGATGTCGGCGACGTCCAGGCCGACCAGCTCACCCACCCGCAGCCCCAGGTCGGCGAGCAACGCGAGAACCGCCCGATGCCGCAGCGCCGCGGGACCCTGGGCCGCGTCCGCCGCGGCGAGCAACGCGTCCACCTCCTCCGGCGCCAGGCCCACCGTGGCGGAATGGTCCCGGGACACCGCGGGCCGGTCCGCCCCGCCGACCGGATTGGCGTCGACGGCCCGCAGCTTGGCTAGGAAGTCGTACCAGCTGGACAGTCCGGACAGCTTGCGGGCGACCGTGGCCGGCGCGAGCGGCCTACCGGTGCGCGGATCGGTGGCCGCCTCCAGGGCCCGCGCGTACGCGTTGACGTCGAGGAAGCCGGCCCTCAGCGGGTCCAACCCGCGCTGCGCACACCAGCCCAGCCACGCCGCCACGTCCCGGCGGTACGCGGCCCGGGTGTGCGCGGACAGCCGCCGGTTCGCCAGCCACGCCTCGGTGACCTGCTCGGCCGTCCCGCCGACGGCGACCTCGCCACCCGGCTGCGGAACCAATGACGACACGCCGCCCATCGTCGCAAAGCGGACCCGGATCAGCTCTCCGCGACACGCCCGTCCGCGACCTGCCAGCGCCGGGTGTGCCCGACCCGGTCCGCGAAGTACTCGGCTACGCCAGCAGCCAACCGTTGTCGATGGCCAGCCGGACCGCCTCGGCGCGGGTCCGCGCCCCGGTCTTGCCGATCGCCGACGACAGGTGATTACGCACCGTGCCCTCCGACAGGTGCAGCTCGCGGGCGATGTCTGCGACCGTGCCGCCGTCGCGGGCGGCACGCAACACATCTGCCTCCCGCTCGGTCAACGGCGAGTCGCCCTGGGCCAGCGACTGCGCGGCCAGCGCCGGGTCCACCACCCGCAGACCCTCATGCACGCGCCGGACCGCATCGGCGAGCTGCCGGGCCGGGGTGTCCTTGACGATGAACCCGCTCGCCCCGGCCGCCATCGCCTGGCGCAGGTAGCCGGCCCGGCCGAACGTGGTCACCATCAACACCCGGCACGCCGGCGCCGCCCGGTGCAGCTCGCGGGCCGCCGCGACGCCGTCCATGCCGGGCATCTCCACATCCAGCAGGGCCACGTCGACCTCGTGGTCGCGGACCGCGTCGACGACCTCGTCCCCGCGACCCACCTCGGCGACCACCTTCAAGTCCGGCTCCATGTCGAGCAGCGCCGCCATCGCGCCACGGACCAACGCCTGGTCGTCGGCCAACAACAACTTGATCATGTCGGCACCTCCACCCGTACCCGGAAACCGGGCTTGTCGTCGCGGCCCCCGACCGTGAGTGTCGCGCCCAGCGCGTCCGCACGCCGACGCAAGCCCTTCAGCCCCTGCCCATCGGACGTGCCGGCGGACTCGCCCACCCCGTCGTCGACGATCTCCACGCTGTCCGGCGCCAACCGGACCTCGCAGCGCGTCGCCTTGCTGTGCCGCACCACGTTGGTCACCGCCTCCCGGATGGTCCACGCGAACAGCTCGCGGAACTTCGTCGGCACCTCGTCCGCCGCGCCGGGCAGCTCCGCCTCCACGTGCGCCGCCGCCAGCGCCTCCCGCGCGGCCGCGATCTCCCCGGGCAGCGAGATACCCCGTACGCCCATGGCGGTCGCCCGCACGTCGGACAGCGCGTCGCGGGCCAGCGCCTCCAGGTCGCCCAATTCCTTGCGGGCCCGCTCGACATCGACGTCCAGCAGACGCTGCGCCAACTCCGCCTTCACCGTCACCACGGTCAGCGAGTGGCCGAGGATGTCGTGCAGGTCCGACGCGATCCGGGCCCGCTCGTTCTGCACGGCCAGGTGCGCGATCTCCTGCTGCGCCACCATGAGATTGCGCTGCCGCTCGGCCGCCAACCGGATCCCCCAGCTCGCCAGCGAACCCAGCAGCACCGCCAGGCCGTACCCGTTGCCCTCCCAGCCCGGCACCAGCCGGACCAGCAGCTCGGCGCCGACCAGCAGCGTGACCGCGATCGGGATCGCCTGGTTCAACGCCAGGCCCATCATGGCGCTGGCCGCGATGTACACCAGGCAGGTCAGCGCGTGGTAACCGATGGCCGGCACCTGCAGCGCGGTCAGCGCCAGCATGCCCAGGAGGCCCAGCCAGATCCGGACCACGAGCGGCCCGCTGCTGGTCCATCCCGAGACGTACCGGACGCGGCGGACGACATTGACCACCGCCAGGTACAGCACGGCGAACCCCGCCAACGCGGCCAGGCCCACATCGCGCTGCCAACCGTTGGGCTGGTCCAGCAGGGCGGACAGGTTCTCGCCCAGATAGACCAGCCACACGGCGGCGAAGATCCACCCGAATCGGGCGGCGCGCGGCGGGGAGTCGCTCATGGTACGACGTTACCGGCGCTCACACCCGGGCGGTGTCGCGGCGGAACCGCCACATCGCACCGACGGAGAAGACCAACGTCCAGGCCACCACGTTCAGCGCGGCCACCCACAGGTTGCCGTCATGGGTCAGCGGGTAGCGGGCGATCTCGCCCACCCCGTACACCGGGGTGAACTTCGCGATCGTCGCGAAGATGTGCCCGAGCTGATCCACCGGCACGAACAGGCCACCGGCGAACGACAGCACCGCCAGCACCGGCCCGAGGATCTGCATCACGTTCTCACTCGGCAGCAGATAGCCCATGAACAAGCCGAACGCGGCGAACACCAGCGCGCAACCCCAGGCCAGCAGCCCGCACTCGATCCACGCGTGCATCGGCAGCTCGGCACCGGCGAACGCACCGACCACGAACGCCACCGCCACCGACACCGCGCCGATGATCATGGCGAGGACCAGCTTCACCGCGATGTACGCGACCGGCTTGAGCGGGGTCAGCCGCAGTTGGCGGCTCCAGCCGGCCGCGCGCTCGACCGACACCATCGCCCCGCCGCTGGTGGTGGCGAGCATCGCGCCGTACACGGCCATGCTGATCAGCACGTAGCCGGTCACGTTGCCGGCGCCGACCCGCTCGTGGCGGTAGTTGGAGTTCGCCCCGAACAGCAGGAAGAACACCGCCGGCATGATCAGCGTGAAGATCACCGTGCGCTTGTTGCGGACCATCCGCCGCAACTCGAGTTTGATCATCCCGAACGTGAACCCGCCGAATTTCGGCAATGTCCGGGCGGCGGGCATGGTGGCGGTGGTCATCGCTGGCTCCCAGCGTCGTCGGCGGTCAGTGTCAGGAACGCTTGTTCGAGGTTGCGCGACGTGATCTCCACGTCGCGGGCGTCGGTGTGGTTGAGCAGGTGCCGGGCGATCGTGTCCGTGTCCCGGGCGTGCAGGAAGACGGTGTCGCCGCGCACCTCGACGGAGTCGACCCCCGGGATCGCGGCGAGCGCGGCCCGGCTCGGCTCGCGCATCGTGGTCCGGATCGTGCGCCCGGACGCGAGAGCCTTGACCTCGGCCGCCGTGCCGTCGGCCACGACCCGGCCGCGGCGGATGAACACCACCCGATCAGCGTAGGCG
>JBKOWB010000355.1:0-12237 GCA_046724195.1 Actinomycetota bacterium | reverse complement strand
CAGCTTGACCGGCATGCGCCGCACGTACCCGGTGTTGGCGATCGGCTCGCCCGGAATGAACTCCCGCGCCAGCTGGTCCTGATGCTTCGGATGCTGCAGCGAGATGCGCAGCTCGCGGGAGTAGAGCTGGATCAGCCGCCGGGCCCGTTCGAGGCATTCCTCACGGGTACGCCCGCCGACCGCGATCCGATGCCAGCCGTGCGCGCGGGCCGACTCCACCGGCAGGCCGGTGGTCATCTCGTCGCCGATCACCAGCGCCCGCTTGGCCAGCCGTTCCAGCTCCGGCGGCGCGTCGATGCCGTGCTCGGCGTAGTCGAGCTGCTGGGACCGGATCATCCGGAGCCGGTGCTCGAGGTTCCGGAACGAGCTGCCCGAGCCGAGGATGTCGATGCGCGAGGAGAGCTCCATGGGCCAGGGCAGGCGCTCGTGGAAGTGCATCCACGGCTCGTGCTTCTCGGGAATTTCCAGCGGCTCCATCCGGCCGACCGAGAGCACGGCGACGTGCCGCTCCTCGCCGGTCATCCGGTTCACCAGCTTGACCGTCGATCCGTACGGCGTCCGGTAGCGCTCCACCTGCTCGGTCAGCGCAAGCAGGTCGCCGGTCTCCCACTGGCCACTGGTCACCGGCGAGAGCGGGCCGGGCGGGGACATGCACAGCGCCACCGAACGGAACAGCAGCCACTCCAGCTCCTGCGGAGTGACCCGGCGCCCGCGCATGCCGAACGCGTTCAACACCTCGTCGAACTGCTCCACGGTCCGGCCCAGCTTGCGCCGTTCGCCGTCGGACGTGCCCTTGCCGAACATGCGCAGGATGCGCTCCGCGAACGTGTCGCCCAGCGACCGGCGCGCGAACGTCACGCCCAGGTACGTCTGTCCCTCGGCGTGATTCACCGAGAGCAGGTGCCGCTGCGCGGCGACCAGGTGGTCGGACCAGGAGGTGGCGCCGGCGACGTCCGGGAGCGGTTTGGCTGTGAAGGAGTCGACGGTACGGGCCCACTCGTCCGCCGGGAACGGCCGGTTGGTCCGCCGCAGGTGCAGCCGGAAGCCGGCCAGGCCCGCGTACTGCTCCGAGATGGCCGAGAGCAGCGCCTCACGCTCGGCGTCCGGGCGGAACGCCCAGCGCACCTCGGGCAGGTAGTACCAAGCCGTCACCGTGCTCTGGGTGAACGTCAAGTGCCCGGCGATCTCGGTGATCTCCAGTTCGATCGCCGGGTCGCGGTCGCTGAACCTCAGCTTGTGCGGCCGCAGCGATGCCGGCTTGACTTCCTTCTTCGGCCGTACGGCCGGCAGGTTGGCCGGCTCGTCGCGGTCGCCCTTCCGGCTCCGCTTGGACGACTTGCGCTTGGCGGGCGCCTTCTCCGGCATGGTGGCCGGCAGATCGGCGTGCCCGTCCGTCTCGGGGGTGGCCGGCGGCTCGTACGGCCGCACGTGCGCCGGAGCGTGCGCGGCCGACGCCGAGGCGGGTGCGGGAGGGAAGCCGGGCGCCGCGACCGTCTGCCACAGCGGCGGCGTCGACACCGGCGGGGACAGCGCCGGATCGGGAGCCGCAGGAACCGGCGCGGCGGCTATCGCCACCGCGCCGGGCCGGACCTCGTCTGGCCAGTCCTCGTAGTCCGGCTCGGGTACGCCCCGCTCGGCGAAGAAGTCCGCCGGCGGCCCGACCGGCGCCCGGGTGAACGTCGAGACGGGCGGAGCGGACAAGGGTCCCGACCCGACCCGCGGCGACGAAGCCGAAGGCCCAGCCGACGCGGTCGAGGGCGACGTGGTGGACGGACCGGGCAACGCCGTCGAAGGCCCGGACGGCGCGGTCGAGGGCGGCGTGATCGAAGGACCCGGCGACGCCGTCGAAGGACCGGGCGGCGCCGATGCGGGCACGCCAAATGACGGCGCTGGGGACGATGGCGCCGCGGACGATGGCGCCGCGGACGATGGCGCCGCGGACGATGGCACCACGGACGATGGCACCACGGACGATGGCGCCGCGGACGACGGAGCGGGAGATGACGGCGCCGCGGACGATGGCGCCGCGGACGACGGAGCGGGAGATGACGGCGCCGACGAGGACGGCTGGTCGTCGAAGTCGAACCCGAAGTCGAAGTCGGGATCATCGCCGATCGGGTCGACGTCGGGGATGTCCGGTGTGCTGGGGGCGGCCGGCGTCCCGCCGAAAAGGTCGAGGAATGGTGAGTCGATGTCGAGCGACGGATCCATGGCCGGACCGCCGCGTGGCCGTACCGGCTGCGGGGCCTGGAAGACGCCTACCGCGCCGTGGCCCGGGCTGGCGACGAGCTCCTGCTCGTACGCGTTGATGTCGTCGGGCACGTCGGAGGCATGAGACGAAGAGTAGTTGTCTGAACGCGGAACGTTACCCTGCCTGCCCGGAGTCGAAGTACCCGCGCGAGGACGCCCGGGCGATGAGGATTCTGTCATGCGTACGCCCCGTTCGGGCCCGGCGCAAGACTGGTGAAACCGGTCATATCAGCTCCTCCCGAACCCGGATGCGAGTGGCGACAAGCCTCGGATCGCGCTGCTCGACGGCCGGCTCCCTGGTGCGGCGCCAGTCGGTGAGTGCGGTACGGATGACAACCCGCGCGGGCCGGTCGGGATCGACGTGACGGAACACGTACGACGTCGTGACCATCGCGAGCGCGATCTCCCAGGCGGGGAACGCGTCGAAGGAGAACGTCATCAGGTAGTGCAGCAACATGAATAGAGGAACAAGGAGGACGAACATCCCATACTGCGCATACGGCAGATGTATCGGCAGTGTGTACCCAGGCGGCCCCAGGTAGACCAAGCGTGCCCGGTAGATGTCGTCGTCGGTACGCAGCCGCATGTGTCCGCCCGCGGCTCAGCTGAAGAGCAGGCTGATGAGGTAGTCGCCGACGAAGAACAATGTCGCGGCGCCGGCGATGAACGCGAGGCCGACGATGGCGATCGCGGAGCTGGTCAGCACCTTCGATATCTCGCCACGGCTTGCCCGGCCGATGAAGATGACACCGAGCACCGCGAGAAGGATCGGCGCGATGTTGCTGGCGAAGAAAGATACGACGCCTTCGGTGTTGATGCCCTTGGGTTGGGGCGCGGCGAGTGTAGCCTGCTGCAACGCCGTCGCGACCTGCGAGGCGAGCTCAGTGGGGATCATCGGTAAACCTCCCGGGTGCGAGGCCTGAGGGCGCCTCGCACGGTGCAGTTGTGAAGCCTGACGGCAACGTCCATATGGTGCTACTTCCAACCACGTACGTCGAGCCAGCCCGGTTCGGTTGGCGTAGCGCTGTTAGGACGTCCCAGCCCTTCGCAAGCTCATCTGCTTCCTTCGGTCCCCCCCAAAACATGCTTAGTCCGAAGGGTACGGGCCGTCCTTCTTACCTACAAGCTGCCTGATTCGTTACTCAAGGTAAAGACGTGACTGAAGATGAGTCACGCCGGATCGTACACGCGTCCTAAGGGCGTGTGACAAGTACCGTCTACCTGTGGCGAGAGGCGTCCAACTGCTGCACCAGGATCACCCGGTCGTGATGGGGGTCCTCAACGTCACGCCCGACTCGTTCTCCGACGGTGGTCGCTACACCGACCTCACGGCCGCGGTCGAGCACGGCATCGCGATGCAGCGGGACGGTGCCGACCTGGTCGACGTCGGCGGCGAGTCCACCCGGCCGGGCGCCGAGCGGGTGGACCCCCCGACCGAGACGGAACGGGTGGTTCCGGTGATCGCGGCATTGGCCAGCGCCGGTGTACCGCTCAGCATCGATACCACCCGGGCCGCGGTCGCAGCCGCGGCGCTCGAGGCGGGCGCCGTAATCGTCAATGACGTATCCGGCGGCCTCGCGGATCCGGGGATGGCCGCAGTCGTGAAAGCGGCGGGCTGCCCGTGGATCTTGATGCACTGGCGGGGCCACTCCCGGACCATGCGCGAGCTCGCCGAGTACTACGACGTCGTCGCCGAGGTGCGCGCCGAACTGCTCGACCGGGTGGCGGCCGCGGTCGCCGCGGGCGTCGATCCCGAGCTGCTCATCCTCGACCCGGGTATCGGCTTCGCCAAGACCGCCGAGCACAACTGGGCCCTGAGCGCGCACCTGCACGAACTGGTCGCGCTCGGCCACCCCGTACTCTTCGGCGCCAGCCGGAAGTCGTACCTCGGCCGCCTACTCGCCGGCCCGGACGGCGAGCCGCGGCCGGTCGGCGACCGCGAGGCCGCGACGATCGCGACGAGCGTGCTGGCCGTGGCCGATGGGGCCTGGGGGGTCCGCGTTCACGACGTGCGCGCGACCGCCGACGCGCTCGCCGTGTGGCGCGCCACCGGCAGCCCGCGACTCGCGGTCAAACCCTGCCGAGGTACGCCGTGACGGGGCGCATCGAACTACGGGGTCTCCGGGTCCGCGGTCACCACGGCGTCTACGACTTCGAACGCGCCGAAGGCCAGGACTTCCTGGTTGACGTGGAGCTGGAACTCGACCTCGCCGCCGCGGCGGCCAGCGACGACGTGGCCGACACCGTGCACTACGGCCAGCTGGCCGAACGGCTCGCGGCCGTGGTGGCAGGCGCGCCGGTCAACCTCCTCGAGACGCTGGCCGACCGCCTTCTCGCGGTGTGCCTGGAGGATCGGCGGGTGGCCGCGGCCACGGTCACCGTGCACAAGCCGCAGGCGCCGATCCCGCACGAGTTCGCCGACGTGGCCGTCACGCTGCACCGGAGCCGTTCGTGACCCGGGCGATCCTGTCGCTGGGCAGTAACCTGGGCGACCGGTACGCCCATCTGCGAGCCGCCGTCAAGGCGCTCGGCGAGAGCGTGGAGCTGGTCTCCGGGGTTTACGAGACGCCGCCGTGGGGGGACGCCGAGCAACCGCCGTACCTCAATGCCGTGGTGCTCGTGGTGGATCCGGACGCCGCGCCGATCGACTGGCTCCAGCGGGCACGCGCCGGCGAGACGGCCGCGGGTCGCGTCCGCGACCCCGACCGGCGCTTCGGGCCGCGGACGCTGGACATCGACGTCATCGCGGTGTGGCAAGCGGACGGGACGCCCGTGATCAGCGACGACCCCGAGCTGACGCTGCCACATCCGCGGGCATTCGAGCGGGCCTTCGTGCTCAAGCCATGGCTCGATCTGCAGCCGTATGCGCAGCTACCCGGGTATGGCTGGGTCACCGACCTGCTGACCGCCCCGGCGCTCGCGGCCGACGCTGCCGCGATGACTCCCCGCCCGGATCTCCCGTTAGAGTCGGATAGGTGAGCGAGCGCAACGGGCACGTCAGCCTTGTCAGCGGCGCCGGGCACAGTCGTGGAGCGATCTGGTGAGCAGCAACCGGGGCGGCGCCCGCACGGACCCGTCCATGCGACCCACCAGCATCTCGGTCCTGGTGATCGCCGCACTGGCGGCCGCGGCCGTCGGCTGGCTGATGCTCAGCGCCTTCTACTCCGAGATGCCGGCGCTGCCCTGGCCACCGATCATCGTGGTCGCCGCGCTGGCGGTCGCGGAGTTCTTTCTTGCTCAGAACACTGCCGCCCGCGTCCAGCACCGGCCCGGCGCGGGACCGGTGGATCCGCTGGCGGTAGCGCGGTACGCGGTTCTCGCCAAGGCGTCCTCGCTCGCAGGTGCGCTCTCCGCCGGGTTCTCCGCCGGCCTGCTCGCCTGGCTCGCGCTCGAGCCGACCAAGGCCGCACGCGACGACGTGCCAGCGGCGATCGCCGGCGTGATCGCCGCGCTGGCGCTGGTCGGCGCCGCGCTGTGGCTGGAACGCGCGTGCCGGGTACCGGACCGGCCGGATCGTAAGGATGAGGACGACTCGGGCAGACCTTCGGGGTGAGTCTGATCTTCGACAAATTGAGACTTGAACTGTGTCGCCCAGATTTCCGTATGCTTTGCGGGGGGAGGCGCCCGCGACTGGTTTCGGGCTGACAGCGCAGTCGGCCGCCTCGACCACACGAGGAGGCGCGGGACATGGCGTACGACGAAGCGACGTACCGCCGCCAGTCCGACGACGACGGCGAAGACCCGGCCGCGTACCGGAGCGGTCTCACCGCCCCCGACTACCGGGGCCGGCGCCGCGACCTCGACCCCGACTCCGGGTACGCCGATGCGCAGACCGAGCCGCTGCGCCGCACGAGCCCGTACGACGACGACGGACGCGACCGGCTGGGTTTCCACATCGGCTGGGAGATCGTGCTGCTGCTGGCCGTCGCGGCGATCGCCTACCTGCTCTACCGTCTCGACCCGGCCAGCCTGCGCCGCCCCGCGCTCGACACGCTGCTCATCTCCGGCACCGTCATCGGACTTCTCACGCTCGGCGCCGGGCTGACCATGCGGGCCGGCGTACCGAATCTCGCCATCGGCCCGATCGCGCTCGCAGCCGCGCTGCACTTCGCCGAAAACGGCGATAAAGGCCTGGTGAAGGCCGCGGTGCCGGCGCTCGCGATCGCCGCAGTGGGCGGCCTGGTGGTCGCGCTGCTGATGGTTGCACTGAACGTGCCGGCTTGGGCCGCGACGCTGGGTGCCGCGCTGGGCGTCATCACCTACATCCAACTGCGAGTCGCCCCGGTTGACGTGCAGGGCGGTTACGACCCCTCCGATCAGGCGTTCTACCTCTTCGGGGGGTTCGCGTCGCTGGCCGTGATCGGCGGCGTGCTGGGGGCTATGCCGCCGATCCGGCGGATGCTGGGCCGGATGCGATCGAGCGGCGACCCGGCGGAGCGTCGGGGCGCGGGTGTCGCGGTGCCGGTGATCGGCTCGCTGGTGCTGTCGTCGGTGTTCGCGGTGGCAGCCGGCATCCTGATGGCCGCGCAGTCGACCAAGCCGATCGTGCCGGAGACCGGGCTGGAATGGACCGGCATCGCATTCGGCACGGCACTGCTCGGCGGCACCAGCGCGTTCGGCCGGCGTGGTGGGATCTTCGGCACGCTGCTCGCGGTGGCCGGCATGACGCTGTTCCTGGACTACTCGGATCGGCGCAACTTTGACATCGCGCTGTTCGCGATCGCGGCCTGCGCGGTGGGCGCCGGATTGGTCGTGACCCGGCTCGTCGAGACCTACAGCAAGCCGCTGCCCGGGGTGGGCGTCGACGAGGATTGGAACGCCGCGCCCTCGACCGCGACCACGAACTGGAACCCCGACCTGCCCGACACCTGGACCCCGGCTGTGCCGACGCAGCCGCGCTCGGAACGCTGGGACGACGGCCCGTGGGGCAGTGCCCGCTGACGTCCCGGGTCGCACCCTATGCTGGCAGCATGACCGATTCGACCTTCGCCGAGCTGGACGCCCTGCCCACGGAGAAGTTGCGTGAGCGCGCGTTCACGAAGGCCCGGGAGCGCCGCGATCTCGGCTTCTTCTGGTCCGTGTTGAAGCACCTGCCGGACTCCGACGAAGCCGCTGAGCTGGACGGCGCGCCGAACACCATCGGTCCCACCATCGACGAAGCGGTCGCGCTCTGGCGCGAACTGACCGGACATGGGTACGGCGACCAGGAGCCGCTGCTGCGCGCCGCGTTCATCGACTACCTGCAGAAGCGCTAGTCATCCAGCGCGCCGTATCCACGTGCGTCGTTTGAAAGACCGTGCCCGCTGGGAATAGCGGGTGCATGGCTCTCGGCAATCGGTACAAGACTGCACCCGGTGCGGGCACGCTGGCCGCACTCATACTCGTCCTGGTCTTCGGCAGCCCGTGGTACTCGGACTGGGTCAACGACAACACCAACGCGAACACAGCCGGCGGCTGGTGGCTGCGCCAGCTGGCCTGGCCACACTGGACGTTCGACACGAGCGACTCGCTCCGGTCGATCGTCGTCGCCGATCTGAAGGCGATCCTGCTCGTCGTCCTGACCGCGCTCTTCCTGTTCCTGCTGCCCGGCTCCCAGCTGGCCCGGGCCCGCGGGACGATCAGCCAGTTCTTCGCGGGCTGGGCGGCGTACATCTTCGCCGGCGGCTTCGCCGCTCTGCTCACCACGCTGTTCCTTGCCAACCCGTCGCTGCTCGGGGCCTTCCGGTCGGCCGGCGACGGGGCCACGTACGGGCTCTTCGTCGGCTGGATCATCGGCCTCGCCACCCTCGGCGGCCGGCGCGGTACGCGCTAGCCGCCCACCTCCTGGCCCCGGCCGGCGGCGATCCTCCCCCTGAACCGCCGCGCCGGGGCCGCCCTTCCGTCAGGCGAGCGTGGTGGTCTCGTCCCGGCGCCGGGCGGCCTCCTCGTTCGGCACCTCGAAGATGGCGGAGCGGGAGACCGTGCCGATCGGCCGGTCGCCGTCGACGACGACGACGTTCAGCGAGTCGGCCGTGAGCATCGCGGCCAGCGCGTCGTACAGCATGCCGTTCGCGGACACCTTGGGCAGCCGCTCCACGTCCTCGATATGACCCAGCGGGCGCATCGCGTCCTTCACTGGGGTGACCGCGAGGCGCCGGATGCCGCGGTCGGAGCCGACGAACCGGCTGACCTCGTCCGACGCCGGGTTGCTGAGCAGCTCGGCCGGCGTCGCGAACTGCAACAGCCGCCCGCCTTGGGCCAGCACCGCGATCCGGTCGCCGAGCCGTACCGCCTCGTCGATGTCGTGGGTGACCAGCACGATGGTCTTGCGGACCGTGGCCTGCAGCCGCAGGAACTCCTCCTGGAGCCGGGCCCGGACGATCGGGTCGACGGCCGAGAAAGGCTCGTCCATCAGCAGGACGAGGGGGTCCGCGGCGAGCGCCCGGGCGACACCCACGCGCTGGCGCTGGCCGCCGGAGAGTTCGTGCGGATAGCGGCCGCCGTACCGGGACGGGTCGAGTCCGACGAGGTCGAGCAGCTCGTCGGAACGGGTCTTGATCCGCTTGCGGTCCCAGCCGAGCAGGCGCGGGACCGTACCGACGTTCGTACGGATGGTCTGGTGCGGGAAGAGTCCGACGTTCTGGATGACGTACCCGATGTGCCGCCGCAGGTCGACTGGATCCTGGTCGGCGATGCTCTTGCCGTCGACCAGGATCGTGCCCTTGGACGGCTCGATGAGCCTGTTGATCATGCGCAGGATGGTGGACTTGCCGCACCCGGACGGCCCGATCAGAACGGCCAGCTCCCCAGCCTGTACGTCCAGGCTGAAGTCGCCGACGGCGACCGTACCGTCGGGGTATACCTTGCCGACGTTCTGGAGTGTGATGGATGCCGCGCTGCGGCCAGCGCCGGTGTCGGTGTCGGTGATCGCGGTAGCGTCCACGTATGTCCTTCCTGTCGAGGGCCCCGGCGGCTGCGTGGCCGCTGGCCGCCCCCGCTGATGACGGGCCGGGAAATCCGTGGTTCTCCTGGCGCTATATCCACGACAACGCCGGCACCCTGCTATCCGCCCTGGAGTTCCACGCCGGCCTCACCGCGCGAGCGGTGATCGTCGCACTGATCGTCGCTCTACCGCTCGCCGTCGCCGCGTACTGGATCAGACCGCTGACCGGGCCGATTCTTGCACTCTCCGGCATTCTCTACACGATTCCATCACTAGCGTTGCTCGCGCTCGTGGCTCCGGCCGTGGGCACGACCACAGATACCTCGGTCCTGATCGCGCTCGTGCTGTACGCGCTGCTGGTGCTCGTGCGCAACTCGCTCGCCGGGCTCACCCAGGTGCCGGCCGAGGTGCGGGACGCGGCAGCCGGCATGGGATACGGCAGGTTCGGCCGGCTGTGGCGCATCGAGCTTCCGCTCGCGCTGCCCGGCATCATGACCGGCCTGCGGCTCGCGACGGTGTCCACGGTCGCGCTGGTGACCGTCGGGTCGCTGATCGGCAAGGGCGGGCTCGGCGACCTGATCCTGGGCGGGTTCCGCAACAACTTCTACAAGGCGGAGATCCTCACCGGCGCGATCCTGTGCGTGGCGCTGGCGCTGGTCCTGGACCTGATCCTGGCAGGAGTCGGGCGGCTCCTCACGCCGTGGGCCCGGGAGCGCCAGGGATGAACTACTTCCACGAGGGCTTCGTCTGGCTCAACGACCCGTTGAACTGGACCAATCCGGGCGGGCTCCTCGACCGGCTCCTCGAGCATCTCGTGATCAGCTTCTGGGCGGTACTCCTCGGCTGCGTGGTGGGCTGGCCGATCGGCATCTGGCTCGGCCACCGAGGCCGCGGCGGCGGCTTCGTCGTCACCGTGGCGAACCTCACACTCGCGATCCCGACGCTCGCGCTGCTGACGATCCTCCCGTTGACCCCGCTCGGCTTCGGCAAGCCGCCGGTCGTGGTGGCGCTCGCGGTGTTCGCGGTGCCCCCGCTGCTGGCGAACGCGTATACCGGGCTGCGCCAGATCGACCCCGAGACCCGCGAGGCGGCGCGGGGCATGGGACTCTCCGGCGGGCAGCTGCTGCGCCAGGTGGAGTTGCCACTCTCGGTGCCGTACCTAGCGGCGGGTTTGCGCACCGCGACCGTACAGGTCGTGGCCACGGCGGCGCTCGCCGCGTTCGTGAACGGCGGCGGGCTCGGCGAGATCATCAGCGCCGGCTTCGGCATCGGCATGAACAACGGCGGCGGAGGTCAGATCGTCGCCGGCGGCCTCGTGGTGGCGTTGCTGGCGCTGCTGGTCGAGGGACTGCTGGCACTCGTCCAGCGGCTCGTCACGCCGCGCCCGCTGCGTGCCGCCCGGCGCCGGCAGGTTGCGGCGGCGGCTCCGGCTGGATAACGCTCCGGCATCGTTCTGGAAAGTTGTCACACCCTGCGGGTAGACCTGGCAGGGAACTCAAACGGGCATCGCCCCGCGACTGCCCGTCGGACACGCGGCGCGGCCATGATGGCCGGCCGGGACACAGAAGGCGGCGGTATGCGTCGACACCTGCTCCTGACGGTGAGCGCCCTCACGGCGGCCGTCATCCTCGCCGGTTGTGGCAGTGCCGGGTCGTCCGGCACGGCCGCACCCCCCAGCGCCGCTGCGGGCGCCGGTTGCGCGCCGGTCGCCGGCACCAGCCTCGTGGTGCTGACCGACGACAAACACCTGCAGAACACCGACAACGTCATCCCCGCGATCAACAAGAAGGCGTCGTCGCCGCAGCTCGTCGCCGCGCTCGACAAGGTGTCGGCCGCGCTCGACACGCCAAAGCTGATCGCGCTCAACAAGGCCGTCGACGTCGACCGCAAGTCGTCGAAGGCGGCGGCACAGGAGTTCGCCACCGCGAACAACCTGACCAGCGGCATCGCGAAGGGCCCGGGCGGCAACATCACGGTCGGGGCCGCGAACTTCAGCGAGAACGCCACGCTGGGCGAGCTGTACGCCATCGCGCTGACGGCCGCGGGCTACACCGTCAAGGTGCAGCAGATCGGTAACCGTGAGCTGTACGAGCCCGCGCTCGAGAAGGGCGACATCCATGTCGTCCCTGAGTACGCGGCCACGCTGGCCACCTTCCTGGCCGGCAAGATCAACGGCAAGGACGCCAAGGATCCATCGTCGCCCGACCTCGACACCACGGTGACGAACCTGAAGGCGCTCGGCGAGAAGGTCGGCCTGGTCTTCGGGACGCCGTCGACCGCGCAGGACCAGAACGCGTTCGCGGTGACCACAGCGTTCGCCGACAAGTACGGCGTCAAGACGCTGTCCGACCTCGCGGCGAAGTGTTCCGGGGCGGCCACGATCCTGGGTGGACCGCCGGAGTGCCCGCAGCGCCCCAAGTGCCAGCAGGGCCTCGTCTCGGTGTACAACTTCCAGGCCGGCAAGTTCAGCTCACTGGACGCCGGCGGCCCGCTCACCAAGACGGGCCTCAAGCAGGGCACGATCAGCGTCGGTCTGGTGTTCAGCTCGGACAGCGCACTAGCTGCAGGCTGACCGACAAGTAGTTGAGCAAGCGCCGGGCGGTGCACTGGCACCGCCCGGCGCTTGCCCGTTGTGCCCGTGACCGGAATCGGTAACATCTGCGGCCATGCCGGACCAGAAACCCCAAGAGGGACACAGCGCGAGTCTGCTCCGTGCCCTCACCTGGGCCGGCGTCTCGCTAGCCCCGGTGGCCGCGGCCGTGGTCCTGCTCGGCGGTAGCGACAACTCGGCGCGCTTCGCGGTCGTACTCATTGCCGTCTGCGTCGTGCTGATCGGCGCCTCCATGCTCATCCGCAGCGACCCGGTCCTGCTCCGCATGGACGTGGAGGACCGTGTCGCAGAGGAGATCGACGCGCTGCGCGACGAGTTGCGCGAGGAGTTCGCCGGAGCGGCCCGGGCGACTCACCATCGAGTCCAGGCCATGCAGGAGGAGATCCGGCGCCTCCGGGCGAACCCGGCCGTCCCGCCCGCCGTGGCGGGCGGAGTGCCCGCGGGGATAGCCGCC
>JBKOWB010000030.1:0-14606 GCA_046724195.1 Actinomycetota bacterium | reverse complement strand
GGGGTTCGTGGACACCGTACGGCTGAGCCAGACGTGGGGATCGTGGGGCTCGCCGCTGGTGGCGCACGCCAACCAAGTGGCCGCGATGCCGTCGCTGCACATCGCCTGGGCGGTGTGGGTCAGCGCGGTCCTGGCGAGGCTGTCCAGTGCCCGGGCCGTCCAGGTATCCAGCGCGGTGCATGTACTCGTTACGCTGTTCGTGGTCATGGCGACGGCAAACCACTATCTGGTCGACGCGGTAGCCGGCGGGCTCGCCGTGGGGCTGGCCGCTGCGATCGTGCGCCGGATTCCGATCGACCGGCGCCCGCGGGTGCCGGCCGCCGACGCGTTCTTCCTGCACGTCGAGTCTGCCGTCGCGGCGCAGCAGGTCGGCGGTCTGGCCGTTCTCGACACCTCGGCCGTACCGTTCAGCCGGGACGGGCTGGCCGCGACGGTACGCGCGCACCTCGACGAGCTGCCCCGCTTCCGGCAGCGGCTGTCCCCGCCGTCGCGTTGGCGCCGGCCACGCTGGGTGGACCATCCCGACCTCGACTGGGATTGGCACGTGCCCGAGCGCGACCTGACCGGGCCGGACGGCCAGCCGGGCGGCCTGGCGGCGCTCGATGCGCTGGTCGCCGAGCTGGCCTCGACCGCGCTGCCCCGGGACCGGCCGCTGTGGCGGTTTGTGGCCGTGCGCGGCGTGACCTCCGATCGTGCGGCCGCGATCCTGATCGTGCATCACGTGATCGCCGACGGCCTCGGCACGGTGGCGCAGGCGATGACCATGCTGGAGCCGGTCGTCCCGGCCTCGCGCGGGCTGGAAGCCCGGCCGCGTGGCCACGGGCCGGAAGCCCCGCCGCCCAGGCGCGGGCGGGACTGGCTGGGCGCGGCGCGCCGGCTGCTGGCCACCGGCATCGGGCTGGCTCAGCTGGCCACCGACGGCCGCCCGTCACTTCGGTTGCCGGTGGGGGACAGCGCCGTTCGCGGGTTCGGCACCGTGACCCTTCCTCTGGACGAGGTGCGCACGGTCGCCCGGCAGCACGGCGCCCGGGTGAGCGATGTCCTGCTCGCGAGTGTCGCGGGCGGCCTGCGCCGCGCTCTGGGCGCGACCGCCCCGGACGGACCGGCGCCGCTGCGCGTATCGGTGCCGCTCATGGTCCGCCAGCCGGGTGCGGCCGCCGAGGGCAACCTGACCGCGGGGGTCATGACCAACGTGCCCCTGGGCCCGCTGGCCGAACCGGAGCGGCTGGCCGAAGTGGCCCGCCGCAGCCGGGTTCTGCACACCGGCACCCGCGCGCTGGCGTCGACGTTCGTCATGCGCCGGGTGGGCGGCCTGATGCCGGTGCCAGTGCATGCCTGGTTCGCCCGGACTGTCTACGGCGGCGCGTTCTTCCAGGCGATCGTGTCCAATATGCCGGGGCCGCAGTCCCCGTTGAGCCTTGCCGGTCCGCCGCTCGCCGGCGTGTTCCCGATCCTGCCGCTCGCCCCTCGCGCGCCGCTCGCGGTGGGCGCCCTGGGTTGGGACGGCGCGCTGTGCGTGGGCATCTGCGTGGATCCGGCACTGGTGTCGGACGCGGCGGCGCTGGCAGCCGCGGTGGGCGCGGCGTTCGCGGAGCTATCGCAATCGACCGGCGGGAACGACACACCGGCTGGTCGGCGCACCGGCGGCGCGCCGGGCGACCGGCCGGTGGACGTGGCCGGCCGCGAACCCGCGCGGCGCCTCCCGCCCGACCGCTAGCCGCCCCTGTGCTGCCAGCCGAGGGCGAGGGTCATCCGGGCGCGGCTGTCCGGGTCGTCGAGGGCGGGTCCGAACAGCTCATGCAGCTGAGCCATCCGGTACCGCACGGTCTGCGGGTGGATGTGCAGGTCGGCGGCGATGGCCTGACGATCGCCCATGTGGCGCAGCCAGGACGTGAGCGTCTCGCACAGCCGGTTCCGTACGGCCGGCGCGAGTCCGGCGAGCGGCGCGAGAGTCTGCCGGCGCAGCGCATCGAGCAGCCGGGCATCGTGGTGCACGATGATCGCGTCGAGGTGTTCCTCCGCGAAGACCGGGTCGTCGAGGAGCACGCCGGCCGTCTTGAGCTGCGCGGCCATCTCGGCGATGTGCGCGCTGAGCGGCAAGTATTGCAGATCCACCGGGTGGCCGATCACCGCGCTCGCCCCGCGCAGCGCGCTGACCAGGCGTTCTCGGCGGCCGGGTCGCACCGGGTCCGGCACGATCGCGCCGGCGATCTCCCCGGTACGCCGGATGAGCAGGCACGAGTTGTCCAGTCGTGCGAGCATCGCCTGGCCTACCGGGTTGGCCGGGTCGATCAGGAGCACCGCCGCCTCCCGCGGCATCCGCCAGCCGACGCGGGCGGCGGCGGCGCGGACCGCGACCATGTCCGCGCGGTCGGAGAGCAGCAGTTCGACCAGTTCGTCGCGGCGGCGTTCGCGGGTCGCACCGGCCTCGGCCTGTTCGCGCACGTATCCGTGCGCCGACGCGGACGAGAGCTGGTCGATGAAGATGAACACGGCCTCGGCCAGCGCCGCCAGCACCTCGGGCGCGACGCCGGCCGCCAGCGCGGTGCGCGACACGTAGTGCCAAGCGGCCCGGCCGCCCACCTGATAAGCCGACAGCAGGGCCGACACGTCGCGGCCCTCTCTCCACTGGATCCGTCCGATCTCCTCGAACAGTTCGGCCGGCGCGCCGAACCCGGGAACGGCGTGCTGGGGCAGGTCGGTCAGGCCGTGTCCGGCGATGTGCACGAGCCAGCGCATGAACGACTCGGCCGCGACGTTGACCTCGTCATCAGCCGCGGCCATGAACCGTGCGTAGTCGGGCCACTCGTCGTTGAGCAGCCCGCGTACCTCGTCCAGCAGCTGGGGCAGTCCCTCGAGGAGCATCGGGACCATCCGCTCCAGCCGTGTGTCCCGCGTGTCCGCCGGCGCGGCGTACGCGTCGGCGCGGTCGTCGGGAGACTCGGGTAGCCGCATTCCTCCTGGTTTACCGCAGTCGCCATCGATCCGTGAGGGGTGCTAGCCGGAAATTTTGTGCCCGGATGACAATGCGCACGCATCAGAACTACTCAATTCTGTGCAGACCTTCCGGGCGAGCTGGAGCAGCATCGAGCCATGGGGGATCAATCCGGCACGCGCGACACGGTGGCGCTGCGGGCCAAGGAGCGTGCCGAGAACTTTCCGGTAGCCATGCGCATACTGCCCGGACGGCTGCGAGCGCACCTGGTTACGGTATACGACTTCGCCCGGTCCGTGGACGACCTCGGCGACGAGGCAGCCGGGGACCGCGGCGCGCTGCTGGACGATTTCGCCGCCGACCTGGCCGTCATCTGGGACGGCGGCGAGCCCCGGTCGGCGGTCCTGCGGCGGTTGTCGGAAACCGTTCGGGCGTGCGGGCTGCCCCGGGCACCGTTCGAGAACCTCGTCGAGGCCAACCGCTGGGACCAGCGGATCCACCGGTACCCGACTCACGACGACCTGCTCGCCTACTGTGCATTATCGGCCAATCCGGTCGGCCGCATCGTGCTCGGCATCTTCGGCGCGGGCCGTGCGCCGCTCGACGCGGCCGCGATCGAGTTGTCCGACCGGGTCTGCACCGCGTTGCAGCTCGTCGAGCACTGGCAGGACGTGGCCGAGGATCGCCGGGCCGGCCGGGTGTATCTCCCGGCCCAGGACATGGCAACGTACGGGGTGACCGAAGTGGACCTCGACGGCGCGCAGACCCCGCTGGCGCTACGGCGGCTACTGGCGTTCGAGACCGCGCGAGCCGAGGCGCTGCTGGGCGCGGGTCCGGTGCTGGTCGGCCAGTTGCGCGGCTGGGCACGGGTCGCCGTCGCCGGCTACGTGGCCGGCGGCCGGGCCGCGATCGACGGGCTGCGCCGGGCGCACTGGGACGTCCTGGCACGAACGCCGCGGGTCCGCCGTCGCGACCTCCTGCGCCACCTCGTGAAACTGCTGGTGCGTCCGGGAGCCAGCGCATGATCGGGACTTCGGTGCCGGAGGCGTACGCGCGCTGCGAGGCCATCACCCGCGAACAGGCTCGAAACTTCTACTACGGGATCCGGCTGCTGCCCGCCGACAAGCGGGCCGTGCTGTGCGCGGTGTACGCCCTGGCCCGCCGCATCGACGACATCGGTGACGGGGACCTGCCGAACGCGGACAAGCTGACCCGGCTGAAAGTCCTCGAGGCCGCGCTCGACGACCCGGCCGGCAGCACCGATCCCGTGCTCGTCGCGGTCGGCGACGCGGTCCGGCGGTACCCGATCCCGCTCGGCGCGTTCGAGGAGCTCGTGGACGGTGTGCGGATGGACGTCACCGGACGGACCTACGCCACGTTCGACGACCTCGTCGAATACTGCCGCTGCGTGGCCGGCTCGGTCGGCCGGCTCTGCCTCGGCGTGTTCGGCAGCCGACCGGACCCGAACGCGTCCCGGTACGCCGACACGCTCGGCATCGCCCTGCAGCAGACCAACATCCTGCGGGACATCCGGGAGGACCTGATGACGGGCCGGGTGTACCTGCCGGCCGACGACCTGGACCGGTTCGGCGTGCGGCTCGCGCTCGACGACGACAGCTCGCTTGTGGACCCCGACGGGCGCCTGTCCGCGCTCATCACCTTCAGCGCGGGCCGAGCCGAGCGCTGGTACGACGACGGCCTGCGGTTGGTGCCGCTGCTGGATTGGCGGAGCGCGGCGTCCTGCCGGGCGATGGCCGGCATCTACCACCGGTTGCTGGCGCGCATCGCCGCCCGGCCCTCGATGGTGTTCGACCGCCGCCTGTCGCTGTCCGGCTGGCAGAAGGCCGGCGTGGCGGCCCGCGCCCTGAGCGGGCTGGGCGCATGACCACGCGGCGGGCACACACGGGCGTCGTGGTCGTCGGAGGTGGCCTCGCCGGGATCACCGCGGCGTTGCGCTGCGCGGATGCCGGATACCCGGTCACGCTCGTCGAGTCCCGGCCGTACCTGGGCGGGCTCACCTACTCGTTCCGCCGCGGCGACCTCGATGTCGACAACGGACAGCACGTGTTCCTGCGGTGCTGCACGTCCTACCTCGCCCTGCTGGACCGGCTCGGCGTGGCCGACCGGGTGACTGTGCAGCCACGGCTGTCCATTCCGGTCCGATCGGCCGGTTCGCACCGGACCGCATCGTTGCGGCGTACCGGGCTACCCGCGCCAGCCCACCTGGCCGGTTCGCTGCTGCGTTACACCCCGCTGCGCCTGGCCGAGCGGCTGCGCTTCGTACCGGCGGCGCTGGCGCTGCGCCGGGTGGACCCGGCGGACCCGGCCAACGACGAGCGCAGCTTCGGCGACTGGCTCGCCGCGCACGGCCAGAGCGAGCGGGCCATCAGCGCGTTGTGGGACCTGGTCGGAGTGGCGACGCTCAACGCCACCGCGGGGCAGGCATCCTTGGCCCTGGCCGCGACCGTCTTCCAGATGGGACTGCTCACCGACACGCCGGCCGCCGACATCGGTTGGTCGCTGGTCCCGCTCCGGCAACTGCATGGCGAGTCGGCGGTGGCCTGCCTCGACGCGGCGGACGTGGTGCTACGCACCGGCCAGAAGGTCGATGGGGTCGAGCCGCTGGGCGACCGGTGGCTCGTTCGCGCACGAGAGGAGGAGCACGTGGCCGACCACGTCATCCTCGCGGTACCGCCCGGTGCCGCGGAACGGCTGTTACCCGCCGGCAGCGTCGCGGCCGCCGCCGGCTGGTCCGCACGGCTGGGCAGCTCACCAATCGTCAACGCCCATGTCGTCTACGACCGCAGAGTTCTCACCGAGGCCTTCATCGCCGCCGTGGATTCGCCGGTGCAGTGGGTGTTCGACCGGACCCGCCAATCGGGGCTTGCCACGGGTCAGTACCTGGCGGTCTCGCTCTCCGCGGCCGACCATTCCATCGATCTGCCGGTCGAGGCCCTTCGGGAGCGGCTGTTGCCCGCGCTCGCGGAGTTGCTGCCCGCCGCGCGAGCCGCGCAGGTACGGGACTTCTTCGTGACCCGGGAGCGGCACGCGACGTTCCGGCCGGCGCCTGGCGTCGGACGGCTCCGGCCTCCGGCGGCCACCGCCCGGCCTGGGCTCTGGCTCGCCGGCGCGTGGACCGCGACGGGCTGGCCCGCGACGATGGAGGGTGCGGTGCGAAGCGGCGAGGCGGCGGCGGCCGGGGTGCTCGGCCGCCGCTCGCCGGACCCGTCTTCCATTGCGGAGGTCGCGTCGAGATGACCATCACGCTGCCGAGCCTTTCCCGGAGCCGGGGTGCGGTCACGCAGGCGTTGCGGACGGCATTGGAACAGCTCGACGAGACCAGCCGCATGCAGGCCGGATACCACTTCGGCTGGACCGATCCGGACGGGCGTCCGACCGGCGCGAACGGTGGCAAGGCGGTACGGCCGTCACTGGCCTTGCTGTCGGCCGAGGCGGCCGGCGCACCGGCCGAGACCGGGATGCCGGGCGCGGTCGCCGTTGAGCTGGTGCACAACTTTTCCCTACTGCACGACGACCTCATGGACGGCGATGTCGAGCGACGTCACCGGCGTACCGTGTGGTCGGTCTGGGGGCCGGCGAGTGCGATCCTCACCGGCGACGCTCTGCTCGCCCTGGCGACCGAGGTCCTGCTCGACAGCGGCTCGCCGAACGCCGCCCCCGCGACAAAGTTGCTCGCCGGGGCGACCCGCGAACTCATCCGCGGCCAGGTGCTGGACCTCGCGTTCGAACAGCGGGCGCAGGTGACCGAGGACGAGTGCCTGGACATGGCCGCCGCCAAGACCGGTGCGCTGCTGTCGACCAGCGCGGCGATCGGCGCCGTCCTGGCCGCCGGCCCGGATCCCCTCGTCGCCGCGCTCGCCAGGTACGGCGCCGAGCTCGGCCTCGCGTTTCAACTCGTCGACGACATGCTCGGCATCTGGGGCGATCCGGAGGTCACCGGCAAGCCCGTCTGCTCGGACCTGCGGTCGCGGAAGAAGTCGCTGCCGGTGACGTACGCGCTGGCGCACGGCGGTGCCGTCGCGCAGGAGTTGGCCGGGTGGCTGGCGGACACCGGCGAGCACGACGAGGCCGCGTTGCACCGCGCCGCCGAGCTGGTCGCCGCCGCCGGCGGGCGGGACTGGGCGGCCGCCGAGGCAGACCGCCGGTTGGCGCTCGCGTTGCGCGCGCTGGACGCGGTCGACATGCCCGACCAGGCTCGTGACGGCCTGGTCGCGCTGGGCGAGTTCATCGTGAGTCGGGAGGCGTGAATGGCCCAGTTCACCGATCGCGGCGTGGACTCGGTGATCGACCGCACGGTCAGCCTGGCGGTGGAACATCTGCGCGGCTTACAGCACGAGAAGGGTTGGTGGAAGGGCGAGCTCGCCACGAACGTGACGATGGACGCCGAGGATCTGCTGCTGCGTGAGTTCCTCGGCATCCGGCAGTCCGGAGAGACCGCCGAGGCGGCCCGGTGGATCCGATCGCAGCAGCGGGCCGACGGCACCTGGGCCACGTTCCACGGTGGACCCGGTGACGTGTCCACCACTGTGGAGGCCTGGGTCGCGCTGCGACTGGCCGGCGACCCGCCGGACGCACGGCACATGGCGCGGGCCGCGACCTGGATCGTCGAGCAGGGCGGGGTGGAGCGTACCCGGGTCTTCACCAGGATCTGGCTCGCGCTGTTCGGTCTCTGGTCCTGGGACGACCTGCCGCACATGCCACCTGAAATGATCTTTCTCCCCAGGTGGTTCCCGCTCAACGTCTACGACTGGGGGTGCTGGGCCAGGCAGACCGTGGTCCCGCTGACCATCGTCAACGCGCTGCGCCCGGCCCGGTTGCTGCCGTTCGGGATCGACGAGCTGCGCACCGGCGCACCACCGCCCGCCGGCCGTCCGCTCGCCAGCTGGGCGGGTGCCTTCCAGCGACTGGACAAGATCCTGCACCGGTACGGCCGGCATCCGGTCCCCGCGCTGCGCCGGCGGGCCGTCCGTCGCGCCACCGACTGGATCCTCGCCCGGCAGGAGGCGGACGGCGGCTGGGGCGGCATCCAGCCACCCTGGGTGTATTCGCTCATCGCCCTGCACCTGGTCGGCTACCCGCTGGACCATCCGGCGAGGGCGGCCGGCATCGCGGGGCTGGACGGCTTCCTGGTCCGCGAGGAGAGCGACGAGGGCACGGTACGCCGGCTCGAGGCGTGCCAGTCGCCGGTCTGGGACACCGCGCTGGCGATGACCGCGCTGCTCGACGCCGGGGCGCCCGCGGACGATCCGGCCGTGCTCCGCGCCACCGACTGGCTGCTGGGCGAGGAGATCCGGGTGAAGGGCGACTGGGCGGTACGCCGGCCCCGCCTCGAACCGGGCGGCTGGGCCTTCGAGTTCGCGAACGACAACTACCCGGACACCGACGACACCGCCGAGATCGTCCTGGCACTGCGCCGGGTCGCGCATCCCGCCCCGGAAACGGTGCAGGCCGCCGTGGACCGGGGCGTCGCCTGGCTCATCGGCATGCGGTCGGGCGACGGCGGTTGGGGCGCGTTCGACGCCGACAACACCAGTACCCTCCCGACCCGGCTGCCGTTCTGCGACTTCGGCGCGGTCGTCGATCCGCCGTCGGCCGACGTGACCGCGCACGTGGTGGAGATGCTCGCCGCGCTCGGGCTGGCCGACCGCGAGCCCAGCCGGCGCGGCGTGCGCTGGCTGCTCGACCATCAGGAGGCGGAGGGGTCTTGGTTCGGCCGCTGGGGCGCCAACCACGTGTACGGCACAGGCGCCGCGGTGCCCGCGCTCATCGCCGCCGGTGTCGACCCGGCCGCGCCGCCGATCCGGCGGGCGGTTGGCTGGCTCGAACGGCACGCGAACGACGACGGGGGGTGGGGCGAAGACCTCCGCTCGTACCGGGATCCAGCGTGGATCGGCCGGGGGGCGTCGACCGCTTCGCAGACCGCGTGGGCGCTGCTGGCACTGCTCGCCGCGGGAGAGGACTCGGTGGCCGTCGAGCGCGGTGTGCGCTGGCTGGCCGACACCCAGCGACCCGACGGCGGGTGGGACGAGCCGGAGTTCACCGGCACCGGTTTCCCCGGTGACTTCTACATCAACTACCACCTGTACCGGATCGTCTTCCCGATCTCCGCGCTCGGCAGATATCTGGCGAGGCAATCGTGACCGCCGTCGTGTGCGCTCCGCTGACCGTCGAGCGCCGGGCCCTGTCCCGCCCCGGTTCGCCGCTGCGCGTGCTGCGTACCGGAATGGGGCCGCACCGGACGGCGGCGGCCGTGGCGCGCCTGGACGGCGCGGACGCGCTCATCGTCGCCGGCGTCGGCGGCGGTCTCCGGCCCGAGGTGCGCCCCGGCGACCTGGTCGTGGCGACGGAGGTACGCGGCCGCGACGGCACTGTTGCGAGCCGGTCCGCACCGCTGCTGGCCGGCGCGCTGCGGAAGCTGGGACTCACCGTCCATACCGGACCGCTCTACACCAGTGACCGGTTGGTCGACCGCGAGGAGCGGTGGCGGCTCGCCCGGACCGGAGCGATCGCGGTCGACATGGAATCGGCCGCGGTCGCGGCGGCCGCCGGTGACCGGCCGTTCGTGGCGGTCCGCGCGATCGTCGACACGACCGGCCACGGACTGTGGACGCCCGGCACCATCGGTCGCGGCGTCGCGGCGCTGCGGGCGCTGCGCCGGGCCATTCCCGCGCTGGAACAGTGGGCGGCCGGCGTCGGCCCGCGGGACGTCATACTGGCCGAGCCGCGATCTTTCTGCGCCGGCGTCGAGCGCGCCATCGACGTCGTCGAGCGTGCCCTCGACCAGCGCGGCGGCCCCGTCTACGTACGCCGGCAGATCGTTCACAACGCGCACGTGGTGCGCCGGCTCGCTGACCGGGGCGCGGTCTTCGTCACCGAAGTGGACGAGGTGCCGCGGGGCTCGACCGTGGTCCTCGCCGCGCACGGGGTCGCGCCGGCGGTCCGGGCCGCCGCGCGCGACCGCGACCTCGACGTCATAGACGCGACCTGCCCGCTGGTCGCCAAGGTGCACGCCGAGGTGCGCCGCGGCGCCGGCCGCGGCGACACGGTCTTCCTGATCGGCCACCGCGACCACGAGGAGGTCGAAGGTACGGTCGGCGAGGCTCCCGCCGACGTGGTCGTGGTGGAGGACGCCGCGGCGGCCGCCACCGTGACGCCGCGCGATCCGGCCCGGGTCATGTACGCCATGCAGACCACCTTGGCCGTCGACGAGGCCGAAGAGATCGCCCAGGTGCTGCGCGACCGCTTCCCGGCACTCGCCGGGCCGAGGCGCGAGGACATCTGTTATGCCACCAGCAACCGCCAGCTGGCGGTCCGCGCCGCCGCCCGCGACAGCGACCTGGTCCTCGTCGTCGGCTCGGCCAACTCGTCCAATTCGCTGCGCCTGGTCGAGGTCGCCACGCGGGAGGGCGTACCCGCACGCCTGATCGAGGACGCCGGGCAGATCGACCTGGCGTGGCTGCCCCGTGTCGCGCGGATCGCCCTCACCGCCGGCGCGTCCGCCCCGCCCCACCTCGTCGACGAGGTCGTCGAGTGCCTCACTGGTCTGGGCCCGGTCCGGACCCGGGAGGCGGAAGTAGCCCACGAAGATATCCGGTTCGCGTTGCCCAAGGAGGTGAGCTGACCGTGGCGATGCCACTGCGCCAGACCATTCGACTTGGCAGTTTCCTGATGAAGCAGAAGCTGCTGCGCCGAGACAAGTTCGCCCTGCTCGTCGAGCTTGAGCCGCTGTTCGCCTGCAATCTCAAGTGCGCCGGCTGCGGGAAGATCCAGCAGCCGCACACGCTGCTCAAGCAGCGAATGCCGGTGGAGCAGGCGGTCGCCGCGATCGAGGAGAGCGGCGCCCCGATGGTGTCCATCGCCGGCGGCGAACCGCTGATGCATCCGCAGATCGACGAGATCGTGCGCCAACTGCTGGATCGCAAGAAGATCGTCTTCCTGTGTACGAACGCTGTGCTGATGCCCAAGCACCTGCACAAGTTCACCCCGCACCGCAACTTCGCCTGGATGGTGCACATCGACGGGCTCCGCGAGCGGCACGACGAATCGGTCGCCAAGGTAGGGGTCTTCGACCAGGCGGTGGCCGCCATCAAGCAGGCGCAGGCGGCCGGCTTCCGGGTGATGACCAACACCACGTTCTTCAACACCGACACGCCGCAGGACGTCATCGACGTCCTGGACTACCTGAACGACGAACTGCGGGTCGACAACATGCAGATCTCGCCCGGGTACGCGTACGAGAAAGCACCCGACCAGGAGCATTGGCTGGGCGTCGAGGAGACCCGGCAGCTGTTCGCCAAGGCGTTCGCGGGCAACCGGCGCCGGAAGTGGCGCCTCAACCATTCCCCGATATTCCTCGACTTCCTGGAGGGCAAGCGCGAGCTCGCCTGTACGGCGTGGGGCATCCCGTCGTACTCGCTGCTCGGTTGGCAGCGCCCGTGCTACCTGCTCGCCGACGGGTACGCGAAGACCTACCAGGAGCTCATCACGGAGACCGACTGGGACAGCTTCGGGCGTGGCAAGGACGACCGGTGTGCCAACTGCATGGCGCACTGCGGGTACGAGCCGACCGCCGTGATCGCGACGATGGGTTCGCTGACCGAGTCGCTGCGCGCGGCGATGGGCAGGTGAGCCGTGTCTGTCGACGAACACAGCAGCGTGATGGTGAGTCCCGTGCTGGGCGGCTGTCTCGACGCCATTGGCTGCCCCGCCGACCTGCGCGCCCTGCCCCCGGAGACGTTGCCGGCGTTGAGCGGCGAGATCCGGCAGCGGCTCGTCGCGGAGGTCGGCCGTACCGGCGGGCACCTCGGCCCGAACCTCGGCGTGGTCGAACTGACCATCGCGCTGCACCGGGTGTTCGACTCGCCCCGTGACGCGATCGTCTGGGACACCGGCCACCAGAGCTATGTACACAAGATGCTCACCGGACGTGCCCGCGACCTGCCGACCCTGCGCCGGGCCGACGGCCTGTCCGGATATCCGCGCCAGGCGGAGAGCGAACACGATCTGGTCGAGAACTCGCACGCCTCTACCGCACTGTCCTATGCGGATGGCTTGGCCAAGGCGTTCGCCCTACAGGACCGGCGGGATCGCGCGGTGGTCGCGGTCGTCGGCGACGGGGCGTTGACCGGCGGCATGTGCTGGGAGGCGCTGAACAACATCGGCGCCGCGCCGCAGCGCCCTGTCATCGTGGTGCTCAACGACAACGGCCGCTCGTACTCGCCGACCATCGGCGTGATCGGCTCCCACCTGGCCGAACTGCGCACCGGTATCCCTGCTGGTCCGCTCTTCGAGACGCTCGGCCTGGCCTACATCGGGCCGGTCGACGGGCACGACATCGTGGCCGTCGAAGCCGCCCTGCGCAAGGCACTCCAGGTACGGGCGCCCGTCGTGGTGCACTGCGTCACGGACAAGGGCCGCGGATACCCGGCCGCCGAGGCCGACGACGTGGACCGTATGCACACGATCGGCCCGACCCGTCCGCCGGGCAAAGTCAGCCGTCCATCATGGACCGATGTGTTGGGCGAGGAGATGGCCTCGATCGGCTGGGAGCGGCCGGACGTGGTCGCGGTGACCGCGGCCATGCTGCACCCGACCGGCCTGTACCCGTTCTCCCGGGCGTTTCCGGACCGTGTCTTCGACGTCGGCATCGCGGAGCAGCACGCGGTGACCTCGGCGGCCGGCCTGGCCATGGGTGGCCTGCACCCGGTGGTCTGCGTCTACGCCACGTTCCTCAACCGCGCCTTCGACCAGGTGATCATGGACGTCGGGCTGCACCGGCTGCCGGTCACCTTCGTGCTGGACCGGGCCGGCGTCACCGGCAGCGACGGCCCATCGCACAACGGCATGTGGGACCTGTCCCTGCTCGGGGTCGTGCCCGGGATGCGGGTCGCGGCGGCCCGGGACGGCGACACCCTTCGGGCCCTGTTACGGGAGGCGGTGAACTGGTCTGCCGGGCCCACCGCGCTGCGCTTCCCGAAGGCCGAGGTAGGTGAGCCGATCCCCGCCGTCGACACCGCCGGTGGCGCGGACGTGTTGCGCCGCGACCCGGATGCGGAGGTTCTCATCGTGGCCGTCGGAGCGCTCGCGGGCGCGGCACTCGCCGCGGCCGACATGCTGGCCGGCGACGGCGTACGCGTCGCCGTCGCCGACCCGCGCTGGGTACTGCCCGTCGACCCGGCGCTGGTGCAGCAGGTCGAGCGCCACCGCATCACCGTCACCGTCGAAGACGGCGGGGTGGCCGGGGGCTTCGGTGACGCGTTCACGCGGGCGGTACGGCAGGCCGGCGGCTCGGCCGGCCGGGTCCGTTCCTTCGGCCTCGTGCAGGAGTTCTTGCCGACGGGTGCTCGGGACGCGTTGCTGTCCGCCCAGGGACTCGGTGCCGCCGGGATCGCCGGTCAAGTGCGTGCGGCGTTGGCGGCGGCGCGGGCACACCCCGCCGAGCCCGTTTGGGCCTGAGAGGTCGTCTACTACGATCTTCACTGTTGGTCGTCGGCCTTGCTCGTCGGATCCACAAGGTACAGTCCTGCTCCCGGCCGGCTCGGGTGCGCGACCTTCCGCCAGCGCGGGGCCTCGTCGGGCCGCGGCGGCCAGTCCCGGTATGGCAGGAGCGACAGCCGCCACGCGAACCGCCACAGGTAGAACAGGCCGAGTATCGGGATCAACAGCAAGATCGCGTCGAACCAGCGGTACGACACCCGGGTAGCCACGAGCGCGCCCAGTACCAGCAAGACGAGGACCGGTGGCGGCCACAGGCCGGACGGCACTCCGTCGATGCGGCGGCCCGCGTGGCTCACGAGCCACGGCACGCTGGCGAGAGCCGCCACGATCACGACCGTGCACACCAGGCGCAACGCCACCGGTCGCGGCCGCGGGGCAAGGGCCGGAAGATCAATCACCACGTGCAGAGGGTAGAGCCACGCCGCCACCCACCCCGTAGCGGCGGGGATGACGGGACTCGCGGCACGGGTCAATGCGCATCCGTCGAGAGGACGGGCGGCTACCGAGGTCCACAGAGGCTCCCCACCGTACGGCTGGTTGTTCCCGGTCGTCCGTTTGGCTACGCGTGAGGGGGGTAGGATGCAGGGACAGTTCGCCCGGGACCCCGGCGGCACATCGTTCCTGTCGACGTGCAGCTGGAGATGTGATGCGCTCGATCGAAGTGCCCGCGGCGACCCAACCTGGAAATGGCGTCTCGGCGACCGCGCCCCGGCGGGGAAGCGCCTACTCCGAGCTCTCCCGGCAGATCAAGCAGGCCAGGCTGCTGGACCGGCGCACGGGTTACTACGCCGGCCTGATCGCCTTCACGGGAGCCCTGTGTGCACTGGGAGTGGTCGCCTTCCTGCTGATCGGCGACTCTTGGTGGCAGCTCGTCGTGGCGGCGTACTTCGCGGTGGTGTCCACCCAACTGGGCTTTCTCGGCCACGATGCCGGGCACCGACAGATCTTCAGGTCCGCTCGGGCGAACCGCCGTCTCGGTGTCGTGATCGCGAACCTCGGCGTGGGCTTCAGCTACGACTGGTGGGTGGACAAGCACAACCGTCATCACGCCCACCCGAACGACGAGCACAAGGATCCGGACATCGGCGCCGGCGCGCTGGCGTTCACCACCGGACAGATCCAGGCCAGCGGACCCGTCGCCCGTGCGCTCTAC
>JBKOWB010000392.1:0-7830 GCA_046724195.1 Actinomycetota bacterium | reverse complement strand
GGCCGCTGCCGGGCCGCCACCCGGCGCCGCCGCTGTGCCGTCGCCCGGCTTTTCCTCGGCGGCCACCCGGACCAGCACCTCCATCGCTTCGGCGACGAGCGCCAGCTCCCTGGCTGAGAGGCGGCTGAGAAGCCGGCGCTGCTTCTCGGCGCCGGCGGTGATGATGCTGCCGATCAGCTCGGCGCCCGTCTTCGAGAGGCTGATCCGGCGGACCCGGCGATCGTGCGGGTCCTCCTGCCGGATCACGAGGTCGTTCGCCACCAGGCGATCGATCATGCCGCTGAGCGCGGCGAGCCCGACGCCGATCAGATCGGCCAGTTCACGCCCCGACACCGCACCTCGCTGGGAGAGCAGGAGAAGGATCTTGAGCTGCGAGACGGTGAGGTGCGAGGAGAAGAGCGGGTCCGACCGGTCGTACGCGAACAGGTACTGCAGCCGCTGCTGCGCGCCCATGATGTCCGCGATGAGCTGTTCGTTCTCGGCCACCGCAAGCCCTCCCACGCGACGGGCTGATGGCCATCGCGCGTCCATCTGATGACGGACGGTACCAGCGCCACCCGGTCGAAAACTATTTGTTCGCGTGGGGCAAACTATCAGCACTGGTCGAACTTTTTCCCGGGGGAGCGCCCATGTCATTCCTGACCCGGCTCAGTCTCGCCAATCGAGGCCTCGTGGCCTTGATCGCCATCGTGATCACCGGGTTCGGGGTGTACGCGATCCCGTCTCTCAAGCAGCAACTCCTGCCCTCGCTCGAGTTCCCCGGCGCGTTCATCGGGGCGACACTGCCGGGCGCGAGCCCGGAGATCATCGAGGAGCAGATAACCAAGCCCATCGAGGACGCCGTCAAGGGCGCCGACGGCCTGGAGAGCATCCAGTCGACCACCACGGAGGGTTCGGCCACCATCCAGGTCAACTTCCAGTTCGGCACGGACATCACGGCCGCCGTCAACCAACTCACCACCTCGGTCAACCGGATCCAGCCGACCCTGCCCGACAACGTCGAGCCGACCATCTTCGCGGGTAGCACGGACGACATCCCCGCCATCGTGCTGGCCGCGTCCGGCGGCGCCGACCAGAGCGACCTCGCCGCCAAGCTCAACCAGACGGTGGTGCCCGAGCTCAGTGCCATCGACGGCGTCCGGGAGGTCTCCGTCACCGGCACCCGCCGCCAGCAGGTGGTCATCAAGCCCGACCGGAACAAGCTGGCCGCGTCCGGTGTCAGCCCGCAGGCGATCGCCTTGCTGCTGCAGGCCAACGGCATCTCCGTACCGGCCGGCTCGGTCACCGACGGCACGCGGGCGTTGAGCGTCCAGGTCGGCACGTCGATCCAGAATCTCGACCAGCTCCGCGACCTCTACCTCACCGGCGGCAAGGGCCCGGTGAAGCTCCGCGACGTCGCGTCCGTGGCGAGCACGCTGGCCACGGCCACGTCGTACACCCGCACGGACGGCGTGGACAGCCTCGGCATCGCGGTGACCGCGGCGCCGGACGGCAACCCGGTCCAGATTTCGCACGAGGTCCGCGACAAGCTCGCCGGCCTCGAGGCGGCCGCGGGCGCCAAGCTGACCGTCATCGTCGACCAGGCGCCGTTCGTCGAGAGGTCCATCAAGAGCCTGACCACCGAGGGCCTGCTCGGCCTGTTGATGGCGGTCATCGTCATCCTGGTCTTCCTGCTGTCGATCCGCTCGACGCTGGTCACCGCGGTCTCGATCCCGCTTTCGGTGCTGATCGCGCTGATCGGGCTGTGGGTGGGCCACTACTCGCTCAACCTGTTGACGCTCGGCGCGCTCACCATCGCGATCGGCCGCGTCGTCGACGACTCGATCGTCGTGCTGGAGAACATCAAACGACATCTCGGGTACGGCGAGCAGAAGGTGCACGCGATCCTCGGCGGCGTCCGGGAGGTGGCCGGTGCCGTCACGGCCTCGACGCTGACCACGGTGGCGGTGTTCGCGCCGATCGCGCTGGTGGGTGGCTTCGTGGGCCAGCTCTTCGCGCCTTTCGCGATCACCGTGACGGTGGCGCTGCTGGCGTCGCTGATCGTGGCGTTGACGGTCGTCCCGGTCCTGGCGTACTGGTTCCTGCGCCCGGCCGCGGGTGGCGCCGAGACCGAGGAGGTGCGCAAGGCGGCCGAGGAGAAGGAGCGGCACAGCCCGCTGCAGCGCGCCTACCTGCCGGTCATCCGCTTCGCCACCCGCCGGCGCTGGACCACCGTACTTGTCGGCGTCCTGATCCTGGTCGGCACGTTCGGGCTGTCGACGCGGCTCGAGACGAACTTCCTCGATCAGTCTGGACAGGACAGCATCACGGTCAGCCAGAAACTGCCGGTCGGCACCAGCCTGGCCGCGACGGACGAGGCCGCGAAGAAGATCGAGGCGGTCATCGCGGCCCGCAGTGAGGTCGTGACGTACCAGGTGACGGTCGGCAACGGCGAGTTCAACCCGTTTGTCGGGTCGGGCGGCGCGAGCGGCGCCACTTTCAACATCGCGCTCAAGGAGAGCGCCGACGCAACCAAGGTCAGCGACCAGCTGCGCGCCGACATCGCCAAGCTCGGCGACGTCGGCGAGGTGAAGGTTGGCGGCGACAGCGGCACCGGCTTCAACTCGAACCAGCTCTCCGTGGTCGTGCAGGCCGCCGACCCGACCATCCTGGCGACCGCCACCGAGCAGGTCCGGCAGGCCATGGCCGGCACCAGGAACGTCACGGACGTCAGCACCACGCTCGCGGCGAACGTCCCGCGCCTGGACGTCACGGTCGACCGCGCGAAGGCCGCGGCGGTCGGGCTCACCGAGGCGAGCGTCGGCCAATCGGTGGCCGCCGCTTTCCGCCCGGCGCCGGCCGGGCATGTCACGTTCAACAACGTGACCCGGGACGTCGTGATCTCTTTCGGTACGCCGCCAGCCGACGTGAACGCGCTGCGGGCGCTGCCGCTGACCACCCCGCGCGGGATCGTGCCGTTGGATCAGGTGGCCACAGTGCACGAGGTGGCGGGTCCCGAGGAGGTCACCCGCATCGACGGCAACCGCAGCGCCACGGTCAACGGCACCGCAACCGGCTCGAACGTCGGCGCCGCCACCAAGGACCTGACGACGAAGCTCGCCGCGCTGTCGTTGCCCGGCGGGGCGTCGTACCAGATCGGCGGCGTGAGCCAGCAGCAGTCTGACGCGTTCGGCGATCTGGGGTTGGCCGTGCTCGCGGCTATCGCGATCGTGTTCGTCATCATGGTCGCCGCGTTCCGTAGCCTGCTCCAGCCGGTCATCCTGCTCGTCTCCATCCCGTTCGCCGCCACCGGCGCGATCGCTCTGCTGCTTGCCACCGGTACCCCGCTCGGCGTGCCCGCGCTCATCGGCGTACTCATGCTGGTCGGCATCGTGGTCACCAACGCGATCGTGTTGATGGATCTCATCAACCACTACCGGCTGCAGGGCATGGGCGTGCAGGAGGCGGTCATCGAGGGCGGCCGGCATCGTCTCCGGCCCATCCTGATGACCGCGATCGCCACCATCTTTGCGCTGCTGCCGATGGCGCTCGGCCTGACCGGCGAGGGCGGCTTCATCTCGCAGCCACTGGCCATTGTGGTCATCGGGGGCCTGGTCAGCTCCACGCTGCTCACACTGGTGCTGGTGCCGACGCTGTACACGATGGTCGAAAACCGCAAGGAGAAGTCCCGCGCCAAGCGCGAGTTGCGCCGCCGGCGCAGGGCGGCGGCCGCCTCCTCCGCCGGTGAGACGCCGAAGCACGCCGTCAACGAACCCGACGCGCCGGTCCCGCCCGACGCCCCGGTCCCCGACACCAGCGGCGGCGCCCACGAGGCCCCTGGACGCGAAGAGCCGGACACGCCCCGCCCGGTGCCCGTCGCGGCGCCGGTCGCGTCGGCGTCCGCTGCCGAGCCGAGCACGGCCCTGCGCGGGTACACCGACCAGTTCGAGGTACTGAAGATGCCCCGCCGCCGCTCAACCCCACCCGCCTGATATCACCGAGCCCGCCGCCCGGCCGCCCCGATCAGAGGCGGCCGTGCGAGCCGCTGGGCCGAGCTTGCGTGTGCAGTTAGCGCCCCTCTAGGGGCTATCGGTGAACACGCAACGGCGCGGCGAGGTGCGCGCGGTCCTTGCGTGTGCGTTTAGCGCCCCTCTGGGGGCGATCAATGAACACGCAGCGGCGCTTGCCGCTGCGCCCGTCGTCGGGCAGCCGGTAAGGTCCGCGTACGTGGCAGCCTCCTTTTCGGTCCTTACCCGGAATCGGGATTTCCGCCGGTTGTTCGCGGCCGAGTTGGTCGTCTTCGGGTCGGACTGGTTCGTCATGGTGCCGCTGCTGGTGCTGCTGCCCCGGCTGACCGGCAGCGGTGTCTGGGGCGCGCTGGTGCTCGCGGCCGACACCGGGATCATCGCGCTGCTGTTGCCGTACACCGGGACCATCGCCGACCGGATCGACCGCCGGAAGATCCTCATCGGAGCGAACCTGGCCGCAACCGCGGCCGTGCTGTTGCTCTTCGCGGTGCGATCCGCGGCGACCGCTCCGCTCGCGCTGGTCGCGGTCGGTGCGGTAGCCGTGGCGAAGGCGTTCTACTCGCCCGCCGCGACGGCGGCCCTGCCAAATGTGGTCGCTCCTGAAGATCTCGCCGCGGCCAACGCGGTGGCCGGCTCGGCGTGGGGCACGATGACCATCGTGGGGGCGTCGCTCGGCGGGGTCGTGAGCAGCGCGTTCGGCCCCTACGTGAGTTTCGCCGTCACCGTCTGCTGCCTGCTGATCGCCACCACGCTGACCGCGTCGATCCGGCGGCCGCTGCAGGCGCCCCGGGATGCCGGCGCGGCGCCGCAGCGAGCGTGGCCGGCGCTGATCGAGGGACTGCGCCATATCGGTGGCCGGCCGCAGATCCGCGCGCTGGTCACGGTCAAGTCCGCGGTCGGGCTCGGCAACGGCGTCCTCACCGTCTTTCCCCTGCTCGCCGGCGCGTACGGCGCAGGCGCCCTCGGTACGGGCCTGCTCTTCGCGGTTCGCGGCGCGGGTGCGCTCGTGGGCCCGCTGGTCATGCGGCCGGTGCTCAACCACCGTTCCTGGTTGCTGCCCGGCCTCGCGCTGTCCATGGGCCTGTACGGCCTCGGCTATGTCGGCGTCGCGCTCAGCCCGTGGTTTCCCCTCGTGCTGGCGCTGGTCTTCGTGGCGCACTTCGCCGGCGGCACGAACTGGGTGCTCTCCAACTACGCGCTGCAGAGCGAGGTTCCCGACCGGCTGCGCGGCCGGGTCTTCGCCACCGACATGATGCTGGCGACGCTGGCGATCGCGGTCAGCCAGCTCGGCGCCGCGACCGTCGTGGACCATGTCGACCAGCGCGTCATCCTCGCGGGCTGCGGGCTGATCACGTTCACCTACGCGATCGGCTGGCGCATCGCGACCCGCAAGCTCTCCCTGACGGACCGGGCCGCCGCGGCCGAGCGGGGCGGGGCGACCGAGAACGGCACGGCCGTCGAGACGGGCGGGGCGACCGAGAACGGCACGGCCGTCGAGACGGGCGGGGCGACCGAGAACGGCACGGCGGTCAAGACGGGCAGGGCGACCGAGACGGGCGCGGTTACGGCGAGCGGCGCCGAAGGCATGCGACATTCCGGGGACGGTGCATGACGTCGGGGTGAGCGCTTGGGAAGATCAACGCATACCATCGGGCGGATGGGCCTGACCTTTGCCACCGACACGGCTCGGGTGCGTACCCCGGCGACCAGCGCCAACCTCGGCCCCGGCTTCGACGCCCTCGGGCTCGCGCTCACGCTCTATGACGACCTCAGCGCCCAGATCACCGGTGACGGTTACACCGTCAGGGTGACCGGGCACGGGGCCGGGGACCTACCCGCCGACGCCGAGCACCTGGTCGCGCGGGCCATGCTGACCACATTCGATGAGCTGGGGGAACGTCCGCGCGGGTTCGCCGTCGAGTGCGTGAACCGGATCCCGCAGGCACGCGGGCTGGGCTCGTCCTCGGCCGCGATCGTCGGCGGCGTGCAACTGGCGCGGGCGCTGGTCCGGGACGGGATGACCAAGGTCGACGACGCCGCGGCGCTACGCATCGCGGCGCGGATCGAGGGCCACCCCGACAACGTGGCGCCCTGCCTGCTCGGCGGGTTCACCATCGCTTGGACGGAGGCATCGGGGGCCCGGGCCGTGCGGTTGGCGACGGCCACCGGCGTACGGCCGACGATTTTTGTCCCGCAGGAGCGGGGCTACACCTCGACGGCGCGTGCGGCGCTGCCCGCGGCCGTGCCGCACGCGGACGCCGCGTTCAATACGGGCCGCGCCGCGCTGCTCGTACACGCCCTCACCCGGGATCCGGATCTGCTGTTCCCGGCCACCGAGGACCGGCTGCACCAGGGATATCGGGCCGACGCGATGCCCGGCACGGCGTCGCTGGTAGCGGCCTTGAGATCGGTCGGCGTGGCGGCTGTGGTCAGCGGTGCCGGGCCCAGCGTGCTCGCGTTCACCGAGGTCCCGGGGGACTTCCACCCGGGAATGCAGTGGCGCGCCGAGACGTTGGGCGTGGATGGCGCCGGAGCGCTTGTCAAGGGGAGTATGGTGGAACACGCCGAGCGGGGTTCTGTTGCCGCAGGTCGCAAGAGTTGATTACGCTCTAGACCTAGCACAGCCGCGAAGCAATCGATCTCTGCGGTTCGGCGTGCACCCCCGAGACTTTCAGGCATCTTGCCCGTCTCATTTCTCATCAAGGCACACGCCGAGCAGCAGCCTCCAGATCGATGCACTCGCCGAGACCTGTCCGTCACCGGGCCTACCTGGACCGGAAAGACGGGTCGGGAAACCGTCGAGCGCCGTGCTGCAAACTCCCGCTCCGCTGCTGCGAGGCGGGTTCCGAGGGCACCCGGCCACCAGGCTGCAGACCCGGGTGGTCTTGGCTTTTTCGACGGAAGGAATCCATTGAGCGACACCACCGACGTGACGTCGGGTGTTTCTGACGTCGCTGACGACGGCACCATCACCGCGACTGCTACAAGGCGTCGCCGCGGCGGCACCGGCTTGTCCGCGATGCTGCTGCCCGAGCTGCAGAGTCTTGCCGCGTCCCTCGGGATCTCCGGTACGGCCCGGATGCGTAAGGGTGAGCTGATCACCGCGATCACGGAGCGCCAGAACGGCGTGGGCCGCGCGGCCGAGGCCGCGCCCGCCGAGCAGGGGCCGCCCGCCCGGACGACAAACGGGGCCCCGACCCCGATTGCCGAGCCGGCAACGGTGCAGGCCGAGATGGCTTCGCCGGCGGTACGGGAGACGGCGCCCGTCCAGCGGGAGGTCGCGCCGACCGAGGCGATCCAGCCCGACACGGTCCAGCTGGACACGGCCCAGCCGGACACGGCCCAGCGGCCCGACCGCGGCGAGCGGCCCGACCGTGGCGACCGCAGCGGCGGCGGCCGGGACCGGCAGCGCAACCAGCGCGGCGACGGCAACGAGCAGCGCGGCGATCGCGGCGACCAGCGGGGCGACCGCAACGACCAGCGGGGCGACCGCAACGACCAGCGGGGCGACCGCGGTCCACGCAACGACTCGCACGACGATGAGGACAACGAAGGCGCTGACGGCGGCCGGCGCAGCCGACGCAGCCGCTTCCGTGACCGGCGGCGGGGTCGCGGCGACCGGGACGGCAACAACGACGGCGGCCAGCGTGACGGCCGGGAGGGCGGTCGCGAGGGTGGCCGCGAGCCGTCCGTGAACGAGGACGACGTCCTCGTGCCGGTGGCCGGCATCCTCGACGTCCTGGACAACTACGCGTTCGTGCGTACCACCGGCTACCTGTCCGGCCCGAACGACGTGTACGTGTCGATGTCGCAGGTGAAGAAG
>JBKOWB010000362.1:0-7272 GCA_046724195.1 Actinomycetota bacterium | reverse complement strand
GTCGAGGAGGTCGCAGCATGCCTGCGCGACCGTTCAAAGTCCACGTCGATCCCGACGCTCTGGTCCGCCAGGACCTGGCCGGCGCCGTGTCCCTACCGCCGCCCCCCGGCAAGGACGCCGACGAGCGCGGCGGTGCCGATGGGGTCACCGAGCAGCACCACGGCAAGGACGCCGACGAGCCCGGCGGTGCCGATGGGGTCACCGAGCAGCACCACGGCGCCCGTGACGGCCGGCTGGCCGCCCGGCAACAGTCCGAGCGAGCCCGCGCGGGCCGCGCATCGGGCACCGGCGGTGGCCGGTCGTACGCCTTCCGGCGCAGCTAGGCCGCGCGAAGCCGGTTGCGGCACGGCCAGGTCGGCGAAGCCGGTTGCGGCACGGCCGGGTGGCGCCGACAGGCCGGGGCTCTGAGCCCCGGCCCGCTGTCGACGCGTGTCCGGCACCGGGACCGCGTCAGGCGGGCAGCTGATCCATCGCGCGGAAGATGCGCTTGTCCGAAACCGGGTACGCCGTGCCGAGCGACTGGGCGAAGTATCCGACCCGCAGCTCCTCGATCATCCAGCGGATCTCCCGCAGGCCCTGGTCGGCCGGCCCGCCCGCGGGCAGGTCGGCGCGCAGCTCGCGGTACTCCCGTTCGATCTCGTGCACCTGCGCCATGAGCTGCCGGTCCCGGGCCAGCGTGCCGGGCAGGCGGTCCAGCCGGTACGCGATGGCCCGCAGGTAGCGGGGCAGGTGATGCAGCTGCCGCCACCCGGTCTCGGTCACGAAGCCCGGATGCACGAGCCCCTTGAGCTGCTGCCGGATGTCGGCCAGCGCAGGCACCAGGGCCGGATCGCGGGTGCCGGCGATCCGCTGCTCGACGTCGTACGCGGTGGCCAGCACCGCCTGCACATGTGTCACGACGTTGGCGACGGCGTCCACCAGGTCGGCCCGGACCTCGTCGCGCAACCTGGCGAAGTCGTCCGAGGACCAGGCCGGCCCGCCGGCGTCCGCAACCAACCTGTCCACGGCCGCGCCGGCGCAGTCGTCGAGGAGCTCGGCTATCGACCGGTACGGGTTGCCCCGCGACAGCTCCAACTTGGCCCGGTTGTCCAGCCGCCCCTGCAGGTAGCGCGCCGCCGGCGGGAGCGTGAGCAGCAGCAGCCGGCGAGTGCCGGCGCGCATGGCCTCGGCCTGCTCGGCCTCGGTCTCGAACACCCGCACCGCGACGCTGTCGCCCTCGTCGGCGAGCGCCGGGTAGACCGTGACCTCGTATCCACCGCGGACCTGCGCCACCCTGCGCGGGAGCGTACCGAAATCGTTGGTCGTGATGCCGCCGCGCTCGAGGCCGCCCGCGGCGGCCGAGATGGTCGCCTGCACCTTAGGCGCGAGCGTGCGCCGCAGCACGTCCAGGTCGCGGCCCTCCCCCAGCATCTCGCCGTGCTCGTTCACGACGCGGAAGTTCATCCGCAGATGGGGGGGCACCTGGTCGGGCCGCCACGCGTCGCGCGGCACCACGGTGCCGGTGAGCCGGCGCAGCTCGGCGCCGATCGCGTCGGGCAGCGGCCCGCGCCGGACCGGTATCCGGGCCAGCACCGCGTCGGCCCAGTCGGGCACCGGTACGAAGTTCGTCCGCAGCGCCTTCGGCAGCGCCCGGATCAACGCGACCACGACGTCCTTGCGCAGGCCGGGCACCGACCACCCGAAGTCATCGGCGTCCAGCTTGTTGAGCAGCGGCAACGGGACCTGCACGGTCACCCCGTCGTCGGCCGCGGTCGGGTCGAACCGGTAGCGGAGCGGCAGGCGGATGCCGTCGGCAAGCCAGGCGTCCGGGTACGCGCCCGGGTCTACCGCGTCGCGCCCGGCGTTGACGAGCAGCTCGCGGGTGAACGTCAGCAGGTTCGGATCGGCCCGGCGAGCCTTCTTCCACCACGCGTCGAAGTGCCGGGCGGACACCACCTCGGCGGGGATCCGGGCGTCGTAGAGCGCGTAGACGGTCTCGTCGTCGACCATGATGTCGCGCCGCCGGGCCCGGTTTTCCGCCTCCTCGATCTGTGCGAGCAGTCGCGCGTTGTCCGCGAGAAACCGGTGCGGGTTATCCCAGTCGCCCTCGACCAGCGCGTGCCGGATGAACAGCTCGCGCGACAGAACCGGGTCGACGTGCGCATAGGCGACCTTGCGGCGCGGGACGATCGGCAGCCCGTACAGGGTCACCTTCTCGTAGGCCATCACCGCGCCCCGCTTGGCGTCCCAGTGCGGCTCGCTGTAGGTGCGCTTGACCAGGTGCGCGGCAAGCTGCTCGGCCCATTCGGGTTCGATCCGGGCATTCACCCGCCCCCACAGCCGGGACGTCTCGACCAACTCGGCGGCCATCACCCAGCGCGGCTGCTTCTTGAACAGCGCCGACCCCGGGAAGATCGCGAACTTCGCGCCGCGGGCGCCGAGATACTCGCGCTTGTCGACGTCCTTGAGGCCGATGTGCGAAAGCAGGCCGGAGAGCAGGGCCGTGTGCACCCGCTGCCCGTCGGGCAGCTCGTCGCCGTCGCGCTCGGCGACCGACAATCCGAGGGTACGGGCCACCTGGCGCAACTGGGCGTAGATGTCCTGCCACTCGCGGACCCGCAGGTAGTTGAGGAAGTCGGTGCGGCACAGCCGGCGGAACTGGTTGCCGGACAGTTCCCGCTGCCGCTCGCGCAGGTAGCGCCACAGGTTGAGGTAGCTGAAGAAGTCCGAGTCCTTGTCGGCGAAGCGGGCGTGCTTCTCGTCGGCGGCCTGCTGCTTGTCGGACGGGCGTTCGCGGGGGTCCTGGATGGACAGCGCGGCGGCGATGACCATGACCTCGGCGGTGCACTCCTGCCGGTCCGCCTCGATCACCATGCGGGCCAGCCGCGGGTCGACGGGCAGCTGGGCGAGCTGGCGACCGAGCGGGGTGAGCTTGCGGCCGTCCAGCGCGCCGAGCTCCTCGAGCAACTTGATGCCGTCGGTGACGTTGCGCCGGTCCGGCGGGTCGATGAACGGGAACTTCGCCAGGTCGCCGAGGCCGAGGTTGGTCATCTGCAGGATGACGCTCGCGAGGTTGGTACGCAGGATCTCCGGTTCGGTGAAGGCCAGCCGGGCGGCGAAGTCCTCCTCCGAAAACAGCCGGATACAGATGCCGTCCGCGGTCCGGCCGCAGCGACCTTTGCGCTGGTCGGCGCTGGCCCGCGACACCGGTTCGATGGGCAGCCGCTGCACTTTGAGCCGGTTGCTGTAGCGGGAGATCCGGGCGGTGCCGGGATCGATCACGTACCGGATGCCGGGCACGGTCAGCGACGTCTCGGCGACGTTGGTGGCGAGGACGATCCGCCGGCCGGTGTGCCGCTCGAACACCTTGTGCTGCTCGGCGGCGGAGAGCCGGCCGTAGAGCGGCACGACCTCGGTGTTGCGCAGGTCTCGGCGGTTCAGCGCGTCCGCGGTGTCGCGGATCTCCCGCTCGCCGCTCAGGAAGACCAGGATGTCCCCGCCGCTCTCGGCGCCCAGCTCGTCGACCGCGGCCACGATCCCGTCGACCTGGTCGATCGGCTCCTCACGATCGTCGTCGGTCTCCTCCAGCAGCGGGCGATACCGGACTTCCACCGGGTACGTCCGCCCGGACACCTCGATCACCGGTGCCGGCTGTGCTACGTCCGGCGCCTGGTCCTCCAGACGGCGCGGAGAACCCGAACGGAGCTGTGCTACGTCCGGCGCCTGGTCCTCCGGACGGCGCGGAGAACCCGAACGGAAAGGAGAGGCGAAGTGCTCTGCGAAGCGCTGCGTCTCGATCGTCGCGGACGTGATGATCAGCTTGAGGTCGGGGCGGCGTGGCAACAGCTCCTTCAGGTAGCCGAGGATGAAGTCGATGTTGAGGCTCCGCTCGTGCGCCTCATCGATGATCAGCGTGTCGTACCGGAGCAGCGATCGGTCGTTCTGGATCTCGGCGAGCAGGATGCCGTCCGTCATCACCTTGATCATGGTGTCGTCGCTGACCTGATCGGTGAAGCGCACCTTGTAGCCGACCGTCGAGCCCAGCGGCGTGTCCAGCTCCTCGGCGATGCGCTCGGCGACCGTGCGCGCGGCTATCCGGCGCGGCTGGGTGTGGCCGATCTGGCCGCGTACGCCGCGACCCAGCTCGAGACAGATCTTGGGTAGCTGGGTGGTCTTGCCGGAGCCGGTCTCGCCGGCCACCACGACGACCTGGTGGTCCCGGATCGCGGCGCGGATGTCGTCGCGACGCTGGCTGACCGGTAGCTCGTCCGGGTAGGTCACCGCCGGAACCGACGCGCGCCGGGCCTCGAGCCGCAGCTCCGCGGCCGCCACCTCGCCGGCGATCTCGGCCAGCACGGCGTCGCGGGACGCGTCGTCGCGGATGCGCCGGGTGCCGTCGAGGCGGCGCTGCAGCCGCCGCTCGTCGCGTGGGAGCAGAGCGGACAACCTGCGGCGGAGCGCGGCGGGCGACTGGCTCACGGGCGACACAGACATGGCGCAGCAAGAATAGGCAGATCGCCCAGCGATCGCCCGGTGATTAACGCCGCGCGGTCACCGCCGACCGGCCAGCCCGTCGATCGCCGCCATCTCGTCGTCGGTGAGCGTGAACCCGTCGATGTTCGCGTTGCTCGCGATCCGCTCCGGCGTCTTCGACTTCGGGATGACCACGATCCCGTGCTGGATGTGCCAGCGCAGCACGACCCGGGCCGGGTCGACGCCGTGCGCGGACGCGATCCCGGTCAGCACGGGGTCGTGCAGGTTCGTGGTCTTGAACGGGCTGTAGCCTTCGACCACGACGCCGCGGTCGCGATGTTCGGCGATCAGTTTCGGGTCGTACAGGGCCGGCCCGAACCGGATCTGGTTCACGGCGGGGCGCTCGCCGGTAGCGCCGATCAGCTCGTCGATCTCGTCGATGCCGTAGTTGCTGACACCGATGGCGCGGGCCCGGCCCCGGTCGCGGTCGGCGAGCATCTCCCGCCAGACGGCCACCGACTTGCGGCGCGGTGGCCAGTGGATCAGCCACAGGTCCACCGCGTCGACGCCGAGCGCCCGCAGGCTGGCGTCCAGCGTGGCGTGTTCCCGGCCGGCCCGCTCGGGTGGCAGCTTGGTGGTCAGAAAGACCTCGTCGCGGGGCACGCCGGAATCCTTGAGCGCGCGGCCCACCTCAGCCTCGTTGCCGTACATGGTGGCCGTGTCGAGGTGCCGGTAGCCGGCCTCCAGCGCGTCCCGGACCGCCTCGTACGCCGCGTGCCCGCGGATCTGCCAGGTACCGAAGCCGAGCAGTGGCATCTCGACGCCGCCGCCCAGCGGTACAGAGGGGATGGTCATCAGGTCGTCCTTCCCAAGTGGGGTCGTGCGGACACACCCCATCTTGCCCGGCACGCGAGCGAGAGACGTACCCGGACCGCGCCGCGCACGGTGGTGCCGGCCGCGCGCGAGCGCGGCTGAGTTGCCCCGATCCGGACCGGTGCGGGACCATGCGCCAGGGACACGAGCGAAACATGATCCGGGCCGCAGTTTCCCGTCGGCACGCGCGGGGAAGCCCGGTCATGGACCCAGACCGCCCTGAACGCGACAATCAGGAGACCGGAAAATGAGGAGGATCGGGCCCACGATGACGGCCTTGGCACCCCGTCCACCGGCGTCCGCCGCCTCCTCGTCACGCGGCGTGGGGCATGTCGTCGTACCCGCAGTCGTCGGCCTGCTGGCCGCCGTCGCGGCCGCCGCCTCCTACCGTGTCTTCGTCGGCACCGCGCTGGGCCAGCTGGTGGACACGGCCGCGATGCGGGGCGCCGACGTGCACCACCCGCGGGTGGTGGAGGTGCTCAACCGCGCGCTGAACGGCACTACGCTCGCCAGCCTCGTGCTGGTCTGCGTCGTAGCGGCCGCGGTCGGCGTGATCCGCCGCCGGGCCGACCTGGCCGTCGCCACGGCGCTGCTGGTGCTGGGCGCGAACCTCACCGCACAGCTGCTCAAGACCCACCTGGACCGGCCGAACCTGGACCAGTTCCCGGCGCCCAACTCGTTCCCGAGCGGGCATACCACCGCAGCGGCGTCCGTCGCGTTTGCCCTGATCATCGCGCTGCCGCATGCGGTGCGCGGGATGGTCACGCTGATCGGCGCGGGCTACGTCACCGTGATCGCGATCGCCACGGTCTGGGCCGAGTGGCACCGGCCCAGCGACACCTTCGCGGGTCTACTGGTGGTGCTGGCCTGGGGCGGCCTGGTCTCCGCCGTGGTCCGGGCCCGGCAGTGGCGCCGGCCCGGGCCGGTGGGCCGGCCCACCCGGCTGACCACACTGCTGTTGATCACCGTGGGAACGATCACCGCGGCGGCTGGCCTACTCGGCCTGGCCGCCGTGGCGCTGTCTCAGCGCATCACCCCCGACCTGGTGTCCGGGCGGCTCGCGTTCCTGGCCGGATCGGCGGCCATCACGGCCGCCGTGGCCGGGACGTTCTTGATCTGGGTACGGCTCGCCGCCGGCGACCAGCCGGCGGCAACCGGGGCCGTGCCTGACGAGGCGGACGCCACCGGCGCACAGGGGCGTCGTCCGCCGACCTTAGGGAGGCGCAAATGACCACACCATCCGACATTCCCCCGCCGGCCGATTCCCAGCCCGTGGCGTCCGGCGCCGTCAACACCCCGCCGGCGGGGGCCGACCGGGTACCGCCGGGGCCGGCCGGCGTGCCCAGCCTGCCCGCCGACGCGCCCGCACTCGGCGCCCGTTCCGGCTCTACCGTGGCGGTGGCGACCTACCCCGACTACGCCTCGGCCCAGCGGGCCGTCGACTACCTGTCCGACAACAAGTTCCCGGTCGAGCGGACCGCCATCGTCGGCACCGATCTGCGCCTGGTGGAAAGCGTGCTGGGCCGGCTGACCACCGGCCGTGCCGCGCTGGCAGGTGCCGGCAGCGGCGCCTGGTTCGGCCTCTTCATCGGCCTGCTCTTCGGCATCTTCAGCGTGTCGAACTGGTTCGCGGTCGTGATCGCCGGCATCCTCATCGGCGCTGTCTGGGGCGCGATCTTCGGCGCCATCGCGCACGCGGTGACCCGCGGCCAGCGCGACTTCGCGTCGCGCAGCTCACTGCAGGCCAGCCAGTACGCGATCATGGTCGACGCCGAGGTGGCCGAGCAGGCCCGCCAGCTCCTGACTCGCCTGAACTGGCAAAGAAGCGGCGCTCAGTAACAGAAGATGACCGGTTGGTGACCGCGACCACAGTCGGGATTACGCCGTCGGGGTCGAGGGCGCCGGAAACGACCAGGCGCAGCCGTAGTCGTTTCCGGTGTCCTCGAC
>JBKOWB010000351.1:0-10945 GCA_046724195.1 Actinomycetota bacterium | reverse complement strand
AACGTGGCCGATGGCCACGCGATGTCCTTGTCCTCGGCGAAGAACCACCAGGCGCGCTGCCCAGCCGCGTCCGCGACCACGAGCTCCGCGGTCGGGTCGCCCGCAGTCGCCACGCCGGCCGGCAGCGGCAGCGTCGTCGCCGTACCGGGCTCGACCGTCGTGGTCAGCGTCGCCTCGGCCAGGACGTGTCCGGTCAGGGTGCGCCGGGAGACGAACGCCGACAACGCCCACGGCGTGGCCGAATCGTTGACCGCCACCAGGGCGGGCGTGTCGTCGCGCGGCTGGATGGTCAGCAGCCGGTCGGCGTACGCCCGGCGCATTGCGTACCACAACGGCTTCCGACGGCCGTCGGAGTCCACGGCCGCCCACGACGTCACTGGCCAGCAATCGTTCAGCTGCCACACGATCGCGCCCATGCAGAGCGGCCGCAACGACCGGAAGTGCTCGATACCGTACGCGACCGCGCGGGCCTGGTTCAGCTGCGTCAAGTAATGCCAGTCGTCGAAGTCGCGCGGCGGTGGCAGATGGTTGTCCAACCCGCGCCGCAGCTTGGCGTCTCCGTCGACCGCCTTCTGATGGTGCGCCATCCCCGGCGAGTCGTGCGCCAGTGGATCGTCAGAGAGCGCGCGCCGCAGCGTCGCGTACGCGGGCGGGGCCTGGAACCCGAACTCGGCGACGAACCGCGGCCGGTACGCGCGGTACCTGGTGTAGTCGTCGGTGTTCCACACGTCCCAGATGTGCGTCGTGCCGTGTCCTGGATCGTTCGGGTGCAGCTCGCGCGTGCCCGAGTACGGGCTGCCGGGCCAGTACGGCCGCGTCGGGTCCACTGCGGACACGATCCGCGGCAACAGCTCGAAGTAGAAGGCCGCACCCCAGGTCCGCCCGGCCAGCGGCTCCTTCCAGCCCCAGTCCTCGTACCCCCAGAGGTTCTCGTTGTTGCCGGTCCACAGGACGAGGCTCGGGTGCGAGCTGAGGCGGACCACGTTCTCCCGAGCCTCGGCCGCGACCTCGCCGGCGAACGGCTCCTCTTCGGGGTACGCGGCGCAGGCGAACAGGAAGTCCTGGCCCACCATCAACCCGAGTTCATCCGCGAGGTCGTAGAAGTCCTCGGACTCGTACCGGCCGCCGCCCCAGACCCGTACGTAGTTGACGTTCGCGTCGCACGCCTGGGTCAGCCGCCGCGCCAGCCGATCCCGGGTGACCCGGCTGACAAAGACGTCGTCCGGGATCCAGTTCACGCCCCGCACGAAGATGGGTACGTCGTTCACCACCACCGTGAAGGCGCCGCGAGCGGTGTCCAGCCGCACCGTGCGGAAGCCGATCCTCCGGGACCAGACATCGAGCGTGCCGTACGAGTCGGACAGCGTCACGTCGAGGTCGTAACGCGGCTGGTCCCCGTATCCTCTGGGCCACCAAAGCTCGGGGTCCTCGACCGCGACCGTGAGGACGGCCTCGCGTCCGGTGATCCGTGCGACGGTCTCGCGGCCGGCGACGGCCGCAGCGACCGTCACCGGCCCTTCGCGGTGGCGTTCGAGCGTGATGTGGACATCGACCCGCCCCACGCCGTCCTCGACCGTCACCTGTGGACGGACCTCGGCCAGCCGTGCGCCGGACCACGTGTGCAGCCCGATGTCCTGCCAGATTCCGGCGGTGACCAGCGTCGGTCCCCAGTCCCAGCCGAAGTTGCACGCCATCTTTCGGATGAAGTTGTAGGGCTCGGCGTACCCGTGGGGGCGGTCGCCGAGCCGCCCCTGCTGCGCCTCGGCGTAGGCATAGGCCGAGTCGAACCTGATCCGCAGCCGGTTCGTGCCGGGCCGCAGCGCGCCGCGAGTGTCGAAGCGGTAGCCCCGGTGCATGTTCGCCGTCCGGCCGAGTTCGACGTCGTTGAGCGTCACCGTCGCGACCGTGTCGAGCCCGGCGCACACCAGGTCGATCCGGTCACCGGTCGCGTCGTGCTCGAACGCCGTCTCGTAGACCCAGTCGGTGCGGCCGATCCACCCGACCTTGTCCTCGTTCTCGTCCAGGTACGGGTCCTCGATCAGGTCGGCCGCCAGCAGATCGGTGTGCACGCAGCCCGGGACGGTGGCCGGTACCTCGCGCAGATCCGCTCCGGTGAGCGTCCAACCGTCATGCAGCGCTCGGTACGACATCATCCCACTCCTCACGATCGCGGGGATCAGTTGCGGTGGGAGTCCAGGTATGCCTCCATGCGCTCGGCCGGTGCCGGGCGGCCGAGTGCGAAGCCCTGACCGTACAGGCAGCCGGCGCGCCGGGCCCGCTCGATCTCCTCCTCGGTCTCCAGTCCCTTGGCCACGATCTCCAGGCCGAGCCGGCGACCGAGGCTCACCACCACGTCGATGACCGCCGGGCCAGTGGCGTACTCGGCCGGCGGGTTGACCAAGGCGCGATTGAGCTTCAGCATGTCGACCGGCAGCCGCCGCAGGTGCGACAGCGACGCCTGGCCGGAGCCGAAGTCGTCCAGCGCCGCGCGGACGCCGAGCTTACGCAGCCCGGCCATGGACGCGACGATAGCCGGCACGTCCTCCGCGATCCACGTCTCGGCCACCTCGATGACCAACCTCTCGGGATCGAGCGCGTGCATCTCGAGCGTCGCGGCCACCTGCTCGGGGAAGCGCGCGGTGAGCAGCTCGCGCGGTGCGACGTTCACCGACAGCCAGAAGTCGCTGTCCCCGGTGGACCAGTTCACGAGGTGGCGACAGGCCGCGTCGAGCACCCACTCGTCCAGCTCAGCGGCGATACCCAGGGCCCGGGCGATGGGCAGCAACTCGGCCGGCAGAATAGTGCCGAGCTTGGGGTGCCGCCAGCGCAGCAGCGCCTCGACGCCCACCGGCCGCGAGTCGCGCAAGCTGACCACCGGCTGGAAGACCACGTCGAGTTCGCCGCTGTCGGCCGCGCCGAGCAGCTGCTGCTCGAGGTCCATCCGCCGGTGCAACTGGATCTCGACGTCGGTGTCGTACCACTCGACGCGGTCGCGGCCGAGTTGCTGGGCGCGCTTACGGGCCAGGTCGGCGTGCCGCAGCACCTCGTCGGAGTCGGCGCCGCCGGCCAGCTCGGCGAGCCCGACGCTGGTGTGCAGCTCGACGGTCGCGCCCGGCAGCCGATACGGCTCCATGAGAAGCGTGACGAGGCGGGTGGCCGATGCGTACGCCAGTACGGCGCCGTCCCTGGTGAGCACCGCGAACTCGTCCCCGCCCAGGCGCGCCGGCACGTCGCCGTCGCCGAGCAGGCTCCGGATCCTCCGCCCGACCTCGATCAGCACGGTGTCGCCGAGCTCGCGGCCGTGCGCGTCGTTGATCTCGGCAAGCCCGTGTAGGTCGATCACCAACAAGGTGCCCTGCTGCCCGGCACGCCGCCGGTAGGCCAGCAGGTCGCGCATCAGCGCCCGGCGGTTGGCCAGCCCGGTCAGCTGGTCCGTGTAGGACAGGCGATGCAGTGTGCGCTCGAGATGGCGGCGCTCGCCGACGTCGCGAACGTGCACCACCAGCGCCGCCACCTCGGGTACGCGGCGCTGATCGGACACCGTGGACTCGGTGTCGCGCCAGCGGTCGTGGCCATCCCGGAACCGGGCGTTGACCAGCGCCGGTGGCCCTTCCGCGTGCTCGCCGGCCAGCACGGACTCGATGACCGCCTGCGCGTCGGCGACATCGTCCGGGTGCAGCAGCTCGCGGAAGCTGCGCCCGACGACTTCGGAGTCGGCGAGCCCGAAGACCCGGGCCGCGGCCGGCGACTGCCACCGGATCCGCAGCCGCTCATCCAGCACCAGGGTGAGGTCGGTGGCACCGGCGACCAGGGAGCGGAAGTGCGCCTCCTTGTCCTTGAGCTGACCCGCGTACTGCCGGATGTCGCGCACTACCAGCAACTCGCGCGTCATCAGGACGGCCACCATGGCGATGCCGAGGACGATCGCCTTGCGGTCGAACGTGCCGACAGCGATGAGGTGGTACAGCGCGGCGACGACACCGACCGAGGCGGGCACGGCCAGCAGAGGGTAGGTCGAGAGATACTGCTCGGGCTCGGGCGCCTCGACGCGCACCGGCGGTTCGCGCCGGGAGCCGCCCTCGGCGGTCAGCGACAGCCCGGCGACGATCCCCAGACCCAGCAGCGGCAGCCACGCAGTGGGGTAGCCGGCCAGGACGAAGTTCGCCACGACGCACAGGAAAATGAGGGTCGCGATGGCACCTACGCCGCAGCGCAGCGCTGCCGGCCGGTGGACCCGGGCGCGCAGCACGATCACGGTCACCAGCGAGACGCCCGTGGCCGCGCACAGTGTCGTGACGATCGCGGCCGTGGACGTCTCATCCATCGGAGTGATCAGGTAGGCGGCGAAACCGAGACTGACGCCCAGCCCGAGGCCGTCGAAGATCCGGCGGAGCCGGACCGGCAAGGTGGTGGCGGCGCCGGGCAACAGCGTCACGCCGAGCACGTAGAGCGCGGCCGTGGTGGCGACACCGATGGCGGCGTACGCGCCGAAGCCGGGCGGGTCGATCAACGGCACCGCGGCCGTCACCCCGGTCGCGACGGTCGCCATACCGACGAAGCCGGCGCCCCGGCACGCCGCGTATGTGCCGCCGTCGTGGTGGATTGCCAGCGCCGTGCGGACCAATCGCATCGCGGCCCAGAGCGCCGTGCCGCCCACGCCGATGGCGAGCGCGGCCGTGGCCGGCAGCAACCCGCCGGCACCGGCCAGCAGCACGACCGCGGCGACCGCGGGCACGGCAAAAAACGCCACGAGGTTGACGACCCGGGCGCGCGGGCGCGCGATGGACGGCACTGCCACGTCGGCGGATCTCCTGCGATTCCAGACTTGGGGGTCGGGCGGGGTGGAACGGCGCGGAGGAGTCATTGCACCCACACCGGGTAACGAGGCTCCCACGGATAGGTTACGGGCACGAATTGGTCCTTGGCATGCCCCGGATCGTCCGGCCTACACCGCCCGCGTGACGTCACCCGCCCGCCACGGACGGCAAGACCTGTATCTCGGCACGCGCGGTCACCGGCGCGTCGAGGCCGCCGGCCCACCGGCAATCGGTGCCGTCGACATACACGTTCACGTAGCGCCGGAGCGCGCCACCCTCGTCCCGGATCCGCCGCTCGAGGCGCGGCCAGCGGGCACCGACCTCGTCCAGGACGGCCCGGAGCGTCCCGCCGACGGCGATCTCGAGCCGGGCCGCGCCGCCGGCGTCACCGCGCAGCACCCCCGGGACCAGGACGGTAGGCATCAAAGGCTCGCGGCTCGGACGCACAGCACGTCGGGCAGGTGTGCCACGACGGTGGACCAGGTCTCGCCCTCGTCTCGGGTGGCGAAGACCTCTCCCGACCTGGCCCCGAAGTAAACGCCAGCCGGATCGGCGTCGTCGGTGGCCATCGCGTCGCGTAACACCACTGGATAGAACGGGTCCTCGGGCAGGCCGCTCGCCTGCGGGCTCCACGTGGCGCCCGCGTCCGTGGACCGGAAGACCCGGCATCGCCGGTCGACGGCGTGCCGCTCACCGTCCGCGGTCAGCGGGAAGTTCCAGATCACGCCGGCCCGGCGCGGGTGCGCGACGATCGCGAACCCGAAATCGGAGGGCAGCGTGTCGGCGATGGACTGCCAGGTGCTGCCGCCGTCCGAGGAGCGGTACACACCGTGATGGTTCTGCAGGTAGTAGCGGTCCGGGTCGGCGGCGTCGCGAGCCACCTTGTGTACGCACTGTCCGAACTCCGGCCACGGATCCGGCAGGAAGTACGCCTTGACGCCGGTGTTCGAGGGAGCCCAGGACGCACCGCCGTCCGCCGTCCGGTAGACGCCGCCGGTCGACATCGCGACCAGCACCCGCCGCGGATCCTCCAGATGCGGCAGAACCGTGTGGATCGCCTGGCCGCCGAAGCCGGCACCCCACTGCGTCCGGTGCGGGTGTTCCCAGAGGCTGCGCACCAGCTCGTAGGTCCGGCCGCCGTCCGTCGAGCGGAACAGCGCCGACGGCTGGGTGCCGGCGTAGACCACGTCGGGTTCCGCCGGACCTGCCGGCGCGATCTGCCAGACCCGCTCGACCGCTGCTCCGGCGTCCGCTGGGAAGGCCAGCGGCGCGACGTCCGGCTCCTGCCACGTGACGCCAAGGTCGTCGCTGACGGTGACGCTCGGGCCGAAATGCGAACTGTCGACGCCGACGAGCAGTCGCGGCGTGGCCCGCCGCGAGTCGATGGCAACCGAGTAGATCGCGTGACCGCTGAAGAGCGCGTCGCCGACCCGCCACGATCGACGATCGTCGTCGCTGGTAGCCAGGAACAGGCCCTTCTGGGTGCCGATCGCTAGCAGAACCGTCATCGCACACACCTCGTCGAATGTGCCGTCGGTGGACCGCGACATTATGCGCCCCGGGTCCGACAATCCCGCCCGGAGCGTGGGTGGAAGGATGGCCGGCGTGAGGAAGAAGCCCGCACTTCGCGTCCGCCGGTCCGGCGCCTTGGTGGTCGCGGCGCTGATCGCGCTGGTGGGCACGGTGCCGCTCGCCGGCGCCCGATGGGCACTGGCACCGATCCTGGTGATCCCGCTCCTCGTGTTGATCTGGGCCTGGCGGGCCGGCACCGACGTCTACCCGGACGCGCTGCGGGTACGGGCATTGTTCGGCTCCACCGTCGTACCGTGGTCCCGGGTGACCGAGCTCGCGCCGGATCGGAACGGGCGGGTGTCCGCACTGCTCGACAACGGCAACGTCATCCGGCTCACCGGCGTGACCACGGCGAACCTGCCCGCGGTCCTCGAGGCGGGGGGCCAGAAGATGTCCCCGGCCGCGGGGGACGATGACACGGCCGACGGGGAGGCCGGCGACGGAGCACAGGGCGGGGACGCGGAGAAGACCGCTCAGTAGCCGCCGACGACCTGGTTGATCGGCGGCTCACCCGCGACGAAACGGCGGAGTTGGTCGCCGACCAGGCGGTACGCCCGCGGGAGCAGGCCCCGGACCGAGCCAGCGATGTGCGGCGTGAGGAACAGGTTCGGTAGCCGCCACAGCGGGTGCCCAGGGGGCAGCGGCTCCGGCTCGGTGACGTCCAGCGCCGCGGAGATCCGGCCCGTGACCAGCTCCGCGGACAGTGCCTCGGTGTCCACCACCGGGCCGCGTGCGGCGTTGACCAGCAGCGCGCCGTCCGGCATCGCGGCCAGGAAGCGGGCGTCGACCAGACCGCGGGTCTGCTCGGTCAACGGCACCACAAGCACTACCACGTCCGCGTACGGGAGCAGATGCGGTAGCTCCTCGACCGCGTGTACGTCCTCGGCCGGCCGGGCGGTACGCGCCACCCGGGTCACCGTCACGCCGAACGGCGCCATGTGCCTCTCGATGGCCTGCCCGATCGACCCGGCGCCGACGATCATCACCCGCGCGCCGGTCAGCTCGGCGGTCGGGGTGAACGAGGAGTACGCCCACTCTTCGCGCTCCTGTGCCCGTACGAATGCCGGGAACTGGCGCATCACACCGACCACCGCGCCAACCACCCACTCGGCGACCGGCGCGTCGTGCACGCCGCGGGCGTCGCAGAGCAGGACGCCAGGCGGAACCCGCCCGACCCAGACGTCGGCGCCGGCCGAGAGCAGCTGGATCACCCGCAGGCCGCTGAACTTCGGCAGGATGTCCGTCACCTGGGCGGTGGCCAGGAACGGCGGCACCCAGAACCGCACATCCGCGGGATCGGAGGGCAGGTTCTCCGCGTCCGGGCAAACCTCGATCTCGATGCTGTCCGGCAGCTCGCCGAGTAGCCCGCGGCCTTCTTCGTGGGCGATCCAGACCTTCACGCTCTCAACCTATCCGGCGTGATGCAGGCGCGCCGGACAGCCCAGCCGGCACGGTTACCCTGGTCTGGACGAACGAGGAGGTCGCGTGATCGGACGCAGTCGCCGGTGTCGCGCCGTGGCCGTGATGCTCGGTGCGGTTCTCGTGCTGAGCACGGCCTGCAGCTTCGGGCCGCCGGATCCCGACCAGGCCGGCAAGCCGCCGAACCTCCCGACGCCCTCCACCTCGGCCGGTCCAAGCGACAACGGCGACCAGGAGATCGCCGTCACGGTCCTCGCGAAGAAGCTCGACGTGCCCTGGGGCATCGCCTTCCTGCCCGATGGGTCCGCGCTGGTCACCGAGCGTGACACCGGCCGGATCCTCAAGGTCGGTCCGGACACCGGTGCGGACGGTCTGACGGTGACCGAGGTGCAACGGCTCTCCGAGGTCGATCCCGGTGGCGACGGCGGCCTCCTCGGCATCGCGGTCTCGCCCCAGTACAAGACCGACAACACCGTCTACGTCTACTACTCGACCGCCAGGGACAACCGGGTAGCGAAGCTGGTGCGCGGGGGCAAGCTACAGCCGATCCTCACCGGCATCCCCCGGTCGCTGGAGAACAACGGCGGCGGGCTCGCATTCGGGCCGGACGGCTTGCTGTACGTGGGCACCGGCGACGGAACCTCCACCGGCGCCCTGGCACAGAACCCCAAGAGTCTGAGCGGCAAGATCCTGCGGATCACCGCCGCCGGCAAGCCCGCGCCCGGTAATCCCGGCAAGAACTCGCCGATCTGGGCGTCCGGGTTCCGCAACGTGCAGGGCATGGCGTGGGACTCCGGCAAGCGGATGTACGCCAGCGAGTCGAACCAGAAGCGCTATGGCGAGCTCAACCTGATCGGCAAGGGCAAGAACTACGGCTCTCCCAGAGTCGACGGCGCCAGCGCCGACGCCAAGCTCGCCAACCCCCTGGTCAGCTGGCCGATCGCGGAATCGTCGTGTGCCGGCGTGGCGGTCCTGGAACGCATGATCGCCACCGCATGCCTGCTCGGCCAGCGCCTCTGGCTGGTCAACACCACCGGCAACGGCACGCTGATCGGGCAGCCCCAGCCGCTGCTCACCGGCGAGTACGGGCGGCTGCGGGCGCTGGTCACCGCGCCCGACGGCTCGCTCTGGGTCAGCACGTCTAACCAGGAGGACGGCGGTGACCCGCATCCCGACGACGACCGTCTCATCCGGCTTGTGTTCTCTGACGGCGGCGCCGGCCGAAGTTGATCAGCGTGATTGACCGGTTGACGGCGTTCCTACGGAATGTCACGCGCTCCGTCGGCCCGGCCGCGGGTCGGGTGCTTCACAGCACCTGGGCCGGGCGCGTCCGGATCGGTGCGGCCGTGGCCCTGGTCAGCATCGGCAGCGTCGTCGTCGGCGTGATGCTGTTCGCGCAGACCCACATCAACGTGGGCCCGTTCCATGCCGAGATGTCCGTCACTCCGTCCATCCACGGCGGCACCGAGGTCGACATCCCGCCGCTGGGCTCGCTGCACCTCGACAGCCACAAGGGCCCCATACATCTCAAGGTGGACCTCGGCTCTCTCGACCAGCGGCGTACCGAGGAACTGATCGACGACCCGACCGCGATCAGCGCGGCCGGCCAGCACGCTATCGACGACGTGACCGGCGGCGTGCTGCGGCTCGGCCTGCGGGCGCTGGGCGCGGCCGTGCTCTGCGCGCTCGTGCTGTCCGCGCTGATCTTCCGCAGAGCCAGCCGGGTCGCCTGGTCCGGGGTGATCGCGCTGGCGGTGACCGGCAGCAGCCTGGGCCTCGCGGCCGGCACCGTGAATCCCGGCGCGATCGCCGAGCCACGGTACGAGGGCCTGCTGGTCAATGCGCCCGCGGTGGTCGGCGACGCCCGCCGGATCGCGGACGACTACGGCCGGTACGCCGACCAACTCTCCGAACTGGTGACGAACGTCAGCCGCATCTACACCACGGTGTCGAAGCTGCCCGTCTACCAGCCCGCGGCGAACACGACCCGGATCTTGCACGTCTCCGACCTGCACCTGAACCCGTCGTCGTGGGGCCTGTTCAAGACGGTGGTGCGGAACTTCGACATCGACGCCGTGATCGACACCGGCGACATCGTCGACTGGGGCAGCGCCGCCGAGGAGACCTACGTGTCCAACATCGCGAGCGTCAAGGTGCCGTACATCTACGTGCGGGGCAACCACGACTCCACCGCGATCCAGGCCGCGGTGGCCCGGCAGAAGAACGCGGTGGTGCTGGACAACAAGATCACCACCACGGTGGGCGGCCTCACCATCGCCGGGATCGGCGACCCTCAGTTCACGCCGGACAAGAACGTCGTCGTGCCACCGGTTAAGACCGGCGACCCGGCGGCCAACCCCTTGTGGGTGAGCGGCGAGCACCTGGCGTCGACGATCCGGGGCTCGACGAAGAAGGTCGACGTCGCGCTGGTGCACGACCCGGTGATGGCGCAGCCGCTGGCCGGCGTCGTGCCGCTGGTGCTGGCCGGACACCTGCACAAGCGCCAGGTGAGCATGCTGCCCGCCCCGACTCCGGCGGACGGCACGTCCCCGGCTCCGGCCGACGGCACGTCGGCGGCCCCGACGCCCACGCCGACCGGGACCCAGGCGCCGGCGCCGACCCGGCTGATGGTCGAGGGTTCCACCGGTGGAGCCGGCCTCCGCGGGCTGGAGAATGACAAGCCGACACCGTTGACGCTGTCCGTGCTCTACTTCGACGAGAACCACGTGCTGAAGGCGTACGACGACATCCAGCTCGGCGGCACCGGCGAATCGAATGTGGAGATGCAGCGCAACGTGATCGGCGCGAACCCCGAACCGACCACCGATCCGTCGGTCTTCAGCGGAGTCACGCCGGCGAACCCACCGGCGAGCTCGGGCCCGTAGCCCCTTTCCGCCCGCCCAGGCAAGCCCGCCCGGGAAGCCCGCCCGCCGGGCGCTCGGGCCGGCGGGGCGCTCGGCCCGGCGGCCGGGTGACCAGGCCGGGACGCGCGGGCCGGGGCGGGTATCACGGGACCCGGCGACGCGCGTACCGGAATCAGCCCTCGACGCCGAGGCGCGACAAGATCAGCTCGCGGACGGCCTTCGCATCCGCCTGGCCGCGCGTGGTCTTCATGACCGCGCCGACCAGCGCGCCCG
>JBKOWB010000384.1:0-6340 GCA_046724195.1 Actinomycetota bacterium | reverse complement strand
ACCTGGGCATGCGGCTAGGTGAGGGGAGCGGCGCGGTGCTCGCCCTGCCCATCGTCGCGGGTGCGGTCCGGGTGCTGCGCGAGGTGTCCACGTTCGATGCTGCGGGGGTCTCGGAGAAATGAATCTCTATCCCCTTGCGTTGCGTCTCGAGGGCCGGCGGGTCCTGGTCGTCGGCGGCGGCGCCGTGGCCACCCGCCGGCTGCCGGCGCTGCTCGCGGCCGGCGCCGAGATCGTCGTGGTGTCGCCCGCACTCACGCCGGCGCTGCGCGCCCAGGCCGACGCGGACCGGATCACCTGGCTGCCGCGGCGCTTCGAGGCGTCCGACGTGGACGGTGCCTGGCTCGTCCAGGTGGCGGTCGACGACCCGGTCGCCGCGGCCGCGGCCAGCGCGGCCGCCGAGGAGCGCCGGATCTTCTGCGTACGGGCGGACGACCGCGACGCCGCCACTGCCTGGACGCCCGCGGTGACCCGGCACGGCCCCGTGACGGTCGCGGTGACCGACGACGGCGACCGGAGGCGGGCGCTGGCCGTACGGGACCTGGTGGCGAACGCGCTCGAGGCGTCGCCGCCGGCCGGTCCCGCATTCGCCGGGGTGGCGCTCGTGGGTGCCGGTCCGGGCGATCCGGAGCTCATCACGGTCAAGGGGCGCCGGCTGCTGGCCGCCGCGGACGTCGTGGTCGCCGACCGCCTCGTACCCGGGCTGCTCCTGGGGGAACTTCGGCCCGACGTGGAGTTCGTCGACGCGGCCAAGATCCCGTACGGGCCCTCGGCGGCACAGGACGAGATCAACCGGATCCTCGTCGACCGCGCCCGGACCGGAAAGTTCGTGGTCCGGCTCAAGGGCGGCGATCCGTACGTCTTCGGCCGTGGCGGCGAAGAGGCGATCGCCTGTGTGAAGGCCGGCGTGCCGGTCATGGTCGTGCCCGGCGTGACCAGCGCGATCGCCGCGCCGGCGTTGGCCGGCATCCCGGTCACCTATCGCGGCGTGGCGCACGAGTTCACGGTGGTCTCCGGACACGCGCCGCCGGACAGCCCGGAGTCGCTGGTGGACTGGCCGGCGCTGGGCCAGTTGCGCGGCACCCTGGTCATCATGATGGGGCTCAAGCACCTGGCCGCGATCGCACAGGCCCTGATCGACGAGGGTCGTGCGGCGGACACCCCGGCGGCCGTGGTCCAGGAAGGATCGACGGACGCCCAGCGCGTGCTCCGCGGCACGCTCGGCACCGTCGCGGCGGAGGCCGAGGCGGCCGGCATCCGGCCTCCCGCGACCGTGGTGATCGGCGATGTCGTCGCGGCTCTTGCATAGTTGAGTAACGAACGGGTAGCTCTGAGGAATGGATGTCCGACCGCATATGACGCTGTCGGGGATCGTGCTCGACGCCCCCGATGCCCGCGAGCTCGCCGCCTTCTACAACCGGCTCCTGGGCTGGACCGTGGTCCAGGACGAGCCCGGCTGGATCAAGCTGGGCGCGCCCGACGGTGGCACGGGCCTAGCGTTCCAGACCGAGGAGCGGTATGTCCGCCCGGTCTGGCCAGCCGGTCCCGGCGATCCACAGATGAGCATGCACCTCGACATCCGGGTCGACGACCTGGACCGGGCGGGCGCCCACGCCGAGAAGGCCGGCGCGACGCTGGCCGAGTACCAGCCGCAGGACGACGTCCGGGTCTATCTCGACCCCGCGGGGCACCCGTTCTGCCTGTTCCTCTAGCTCTCCGGAGTGCCCAACTCGTCTAGGAACGTCCTGGCCCACTCGGCCACGTCGTGCACACGCAGGTGCCGTTGCATGACCCGCATCCGGCGCTTCAGCTCGGCCGGCTCCGCCGTGACCGCGCGCATGAGCGCCTCCTTCACGCCGTCCGGGTCGTACGGGTTACAGAGGAACGCCTGCCGCAGTTCGGTGGCGGCGCCGGCGAACTCGCTCAGCACCAGCGCCCCGCCGCTGTCGCCCCGGGTGGCCACGTACTCCTTGGCCACGAGGTTCATGCCGTCGCGCAGTGGCGTCACCACCATGACGTCAGCTGCGACATACATCGCCGTCAGTTCAGCGCGGCTGTACGACTGGTGCAGGTAGTGGACGGCCGGCACACCGACCCGGCCGAACTCGCCGTTGATCCGGCCGACCTCGCGTTCCACCTTGACCCGTAGCGCCTGGTAGTGCTCGACCCGCTCGCGGCTCGGCGTGGCGACCTGCACCATGACGGCGTCCGGCACCTTCAGCCGGCCCTCGGCGAGCAGCTCGCGGAACGCTTTGAGGCGCCGTTCGATGCCCTTGGTGTAGTCGAGACGGTCGACGCCCAGGATGACCGTCTTCGGGTCGCCCAGCTCGGCGCGGATCTGCTTGGCCCGCGCCTGTACCGCCGGGTCGGCCGCTATCCGCTCCATGTCGCGTGTATCGATGCTGATCGAGAACGCGCCCGCCTTGACCCGGCGACCGTCCACCTGGATCGACTGGCCCTCGTAGCGCAGTCCGAGCAGGTGCCGCGCCAGCCGGACGAAGTTCTGCGCGGCCAGCCGCTGCTGGAAGCCAACGAGATCCGCGCCGAGTAGGCCGCGCAGGATCTCCGCCCGGAACGGCATCTGCATGAACAGCTCGATCGGTGGGAAAGGGATGTGCAGGAAGAAGCCGATCCGCAGGTCGGACCGCATCTCCCGGAGCATCGCCGGGACAAGCTGCAGCTGGTAGTCCTGTACCCAGACCGTCGCGCCGTCGGCCGCCACGTCCGCCGCGGCCCGGGCGAACCGCCGGTTGACGACCCGGTAGGCCTCGCGCCAGCGGCGCTTGTACACCGGTGTCTCGACCGCGTCGTGGTAGAGCGGCCAGATCGTCGCGTTCGACTGGCCCTCGTAGTAGCGCTCCAGCTCCTCCGAGCTCAGCGGGACGGGGTGGATGTGGATGCCCTCGAGCTCGAACGGCTCCGGCGCGTCGCCGACCCCGCCGGCCCATCCGATCCAGGTGCCGCGATGCTGGGTGAGCACCGCGTGCAGTGCGGTCACCAGGCCGCCCGGGCTCGGGCGCCACTGCCGTTCGCCGTTCGGGCCGGTGACCTCGTCGACGGGCAGGCGGTTGGCGACAACGCCGAAGGAACTTCGTTCGGCCACGCTGAGTGCACCTCCGGGTCGTTCTCTTCCCCTGCCGAGCCTACTGTGCGTAGCCGGGTGGAGCTTGCCGCGATATGGCGGGCAGGTGACATCCTTGGCCGGTGGATCTGTCCGCCGATCTTCCCCCGCCGCGCCGGCCGCTGTTCTTTCCTGTGGTCATCGCCACGGTTTTCCTCAGCGTCATCGGCATGTCCGCCGGGCTGGTCCTGGGTTCCCGGCACTCCGACCACCAGACCGCCACGCAGCGGCAGTCGCCGTACACCACGCCGGCGAATGCGCCGACGCCGACCGCTAAGCCATGCCGGCCGGAGACCCAGGAGATGGGCCGCAAGTACGGCGCGTCCGGCACGCTTCGGATCGAGCTGCTGCTGCGGACGAGCGCCTCGGCGGTCTGGATCTGCGCGGACGACGCCGGACGCCTCTACTACCACGCCAACCGGGGCGGCGAGGATGCCCGGTGGGTCGAGAACGAGACGGCGCTGTTCATGGCGGACGTCCAGCGCAATGGCGACGGCTATGTGGTCCAGGCCCACGACGGCACGACTTTCTCGATCGATTCCCGGCGGCTGCGCATCGTGCACAAGGACGGGAAGATCGAGGTTCAGACCGCCGTGAACTAGGGAATCCCGGCCCATCCGGCGGGGTTGAAGTAAGCGGCCGCAGGAGAGCCTGGAAAGATTGGCCCTGCACATCGGCCGGCCCACACAACAACGATCACGGAGGTAGGCCGCACCGTGGCCCAGTTCATCTACGTCCTGGAGAAGGCGCGCAAAGCGTACGGCGACAAGGTCGTGCTCGACAACGTGACGCTGAACTTCCTGCCGGGCGCCAAGATCGGTGTGGTCGGTCCGAACGGCGCCGGCAAGTCCAGCCTGCTGAGGATCATGGCGGGTCTGGACGCACCTAGCAACGGCGAGGCCCGGCTGATGCCCGGCTACACCGTCGGCATGCTGGCCCAGGAGCCGCCGCTCAACGATGCGAAGACCGTGCTCGGCAACATCGAAGAGGCGGTCGCGGAGACGAAAGCCAAGCTCGAGCGCTTCAACAAGATCGCCGAGCAGATGGCCACCGACTACTCCGACGAGTTGATGGAGGAGATGGGCAAGCTCCAGGAGGAGCTCGACCACTCCGACGCGTGGGACATCGACTCCCAGCTCGAGCTCGCGATGGACGCGCTGCGTTGCCCGCCACCGGACGCGGACGTCACGCTGCTCTCCGGCGGTGAGCGCCGCCGGGTCGCGCTGTGCAAGCTGCTGCTCCAGGCGCCCGACCTGCTGCTGCTCGACGAGCCCACCAACCACCTGGACGCCGAGAGCGTGCAGTGGCTGGAGCAGCACCTGGCCAAGTACGCCGGCACGGTCATCGCGATCACCCACGACCGGTACTTCCTGGACAACGTCGCCAACTGGATCCTCGAGCTCGACCGCGGTCGCGCGTACCCGTACGAGGGCAACTACTCGACCTACCTGGACAAGAAGGCCGCCCGCCTCGCGGTTCAGGGCCGCAAGGACCAGAAGCTGCAGAAGCGCCTCACCGAGGAGCTCGAGTGGGTCCGCTCCAACGCGAAGGCCCGCCAGACCAAGTCCAGGGCACGCCTCGAGCGCTACGAGGAGATGGCCAACGAGGCCGAGAAGACTCGCAAGCTCGACTTCGAGGAGATCCAGATCCCGCCGGGCCCGCGCCTGGGCAACACGGTCATCGAGGCCAAGGACCTGGTCAAGGGCTTCGACGGCCGCACGCTCATCGACCACCTGTCGTTCTCGCTGCCGCGCAACGGCATCGTCGGCATCATCGGCCCTAACGGCGTGGGCAAGACCACGCTGTTCAAGACCATCGTCGGGCTCGAAAAGCCGGATGAGGGCACGGTCCGCGTCGGCGAGACTGTCCGGCTTTCGTACGTGGACCAGGACCGTTCCGGCCTTGACGGCTCCAAGACGGTGTGGGAGGTCGTCTCCGACGGGCTCGACCACCTGATGGTCGGCAAGGTCGAGATGCCGTCCCGTGCCTACGTCGCCGCCTTCGGGTTCAAGGGCCCCGACCAGCAGAAGCCGGTCAAGGTCCTGTCCGGCGGCGAGCGCAACCGGCTCAACCTGGCGATGACGCTGAAGATCGGCGGCAACGTCATCCTGCTCGACGAACCGACCAACGACCTGGACGTGGAGACGCTGTCCAGTCTGGAGAACGCCCTTCTGGAGTTTCCGGGCTGTGCCGTGGTGATCTCCCACGACCGGATGTTCCTGGACCGGGTCGCGACCCACATGCTCGCGTGGGAGGGCACCGACGAGGATCCGGACAAGTGGTTCTGGTTCGAGGGCAACTACGAGGCGTACGAAAAGAACAAGGTGGACCGGCTCGGCGCCGAGGCGGCGCGCCCGCACCGGGTCACCTACCGGAAGCTGACGCGTGACTGAAAGGTTCGTCTACGACGTCGCCTTGCGCTGGTCCGACATGGACGCGTACGGCCACGTCAACAACGCGCGCTTCCTCACCATCTACGAGGAAGCGCGCGTGGCGATGTTCTTCGTCGGCGCCCGGTCCCACGGCCTCGGCTCGTTCGAGGAGGGCATCGTCATCGCCCGCCACGAGATCGACTACCTCAGGCCGGTGGACTACGGCGACCCGGTCCGCGTCGAGATGTGGATCTCCGACCTGCGGGCGGCCGCGTTCACCGTGTCGTACGAGATGTTCGACGACGACATGCTGGCCAGCCGCGCGAGGTCGGTGTGCGTGCCGTACAACCTGGAGGAGGGCTACCCACGCCGGCTCACCGACGCCGAGCGGGACTTCCTCAAGCCGTACGTGGAGGATCCGTGCTGACTTCCGGCGCCTGGACCTTCGGTCGGCGCGGAGAACCCGGAAAAGGGGATGCGCTGACTTCCGGCGCCTGGACCGTCGGTCGGCGCGGAGAACCCGGATAAGGAATGTCATGACGGGTCACGGGCTGATCGGGGTCGCGGACGCCGGCGCGTTCCTTGCCCGGCTGACCCGCCTCGATCCGGGCGCGCCGGTCCGCCTGCGCGCAGCCGGGCCGCGGACCGCGCTCTGGGGCCGCCTGCCGTGGAACGTGCTGGTCACCCGCGAGGTGGCCGGGTCCGGCCCGATCGACGCCACGGTATCGGCGGCCGAACTGCTGGCCGCGCTGGCTCGCGGCGACGAGGCGCTACCCGCCCGTCGTGACGACCAATGGCGATGGCCGTTGCCGCCCGCCGGCGCTCGGGCCGTGGAATCCGTCGCGGTGGC
>JBKOWB010000025.1:0-21556 GCA_046724195.1 Actinomycetota bacterium | reverse complement strand
GATGCACGGCGCCCACCTCGGTCACGCCGTCCGCGCAGAGGCCCGCGATGACCAGCCCGGCGCCGGCTCGGATGTCGGTCGCCCGCACCGGGGCACCGGACAGCCGCTCCCGGCCGCGGACGACCGCGTGGTGGCCGTCCGTGCGGATGTCCGCGCCGAGCCGCACCATCTCGTTCACGAACATGAACCGGCCGTCGAAGATGTTCTCGGTGATCAGTGAGGACCCGGAGCTCACCGCGGCGAGTCCGATCGCCATGGGTAGCAGATCGGTGGCGAATCCCGGAAACGGCAGCGTCACGATGTCGACGCTGCGCGGACGATCCTCCATCCGTACGCGGAACTGGCCGTCCCCAGGCTCGACGGTCGCACCCGCCGCGACCAGCTTGTTCAGCGCGATGGTCAGGAATTCCGGCCGCACGCCATGCACGGTGACGTCGCCGCGGGTCATCGCCGCGCCGAAGGCCCACGTGCCGCCGACGATCCGGTCGCCCACGGTGGTATGCCGCACCGGCTTGAGGCCGTCGACACCCTCGACCTCCAGCGTCGACGTGCCGGCGCCCTGGATCCGGGCGCCCATCGCGGTGAGCATCTCGCAGATGTCCACGATCTCCGGCTCGCGTGCGGCGTTGTCGATCTCCGTGATGCCGTTGGCCAGCACGGCCGCCATCAGCAGGTTCTCGGTCGCGCCGACGCTCGGGAAGTCCAGCCAGATCTTGGTGCCGTGCAGGCCGCCAGGCGCGGAGGCGATCACGAAGCCGTGCTCGCCGGAAATCTCGGCGCCCATCCGCGCGAGACCCGAGACGTGCATGTCGAGCCCACGGGAACCGATCATGTCGCCGCCCGGCAGCGCCACCCGGGCGTAGTGGCGGCGGGCCAGCAGCGGGCCCAGCACGCAGATCGACGCGCGCAGCCGGCGGACCAGGTCGTAGTCGGCCTCGCTGCCCGGTTCCGCCGGCACGTCGATGGTCACCTCACCGGCGTCCATCGACACGTCACAGCCGAGCCGCCGGAGCACCTCGGCCATGATGGCGATGTCCGTGATCCGGGGCACGTTCGTCACCACGCTGCGGCCCTCGGCCAGCAGCGCGACCGCCATGAGCTTGAGCGCGGAGTTCTTGGCGCCACCGACGTTGACGTCCCCAGTCAGCCGCGCACCGCCCGTCACCCTGATCACATCCACGCGGGCCATGGTATGGGTTCGCCTCTCGCGGGCTTCGTAGGGTGTAACCCATGGCCGTACATCTCACTCGCATCTACACCCGGACCGGCGACGCCGGGCAGACCCGCCTCGGCAACAACGAGGTCGCCGCGAAGACCGATCCGCGCATCGCGGCGTACGCCGACACCGACGAATGCAACGCGGCGCTCGGCGTGGCGCTGGCGCTCGGCGGACTTCCCGACGACGTGAAGGAGCTGCTCGCCACCATCCAGAACGACCTCTTCGACGTGGGCGCCGACCTGTGCAACCCGATCGCGGTAGACCCGCCTTACCCACCGCTGCGGATCCTGCCGGAGTACGTGACCCGGCTCGAGGGTTGGTGCGACGAGTACAACGACAAGCTTCCAGCGCTCGACTCGTTCGTGCTGCCCGGCGGTACGCCCGGCGCGGCGCTGCTGCACGTGGCCCGTACGGTGGCGCGGCGCGCCGAACGCTCGGCCTGGGCCCTGGTGGCCGCCGATCCGTCGCGGACCGGCGACCTGCCCGCCAAGTACCTCAACCGCCTCTCGGACCTGCTGTTCATCCTGGCCCGTACGGCAAATCCGGACGGCGACGTCAGATGGGTCCCAGGCGGGGCGCGGTGAGTCTTCAGTGCTCGGCGGGGCGGGGTCGGATGGCTGGGCGTGGAGCCACCCGACCGGCTTGACCAGGTGGACCGGCTTCGAGCCAGGAGAGGAAGCCGGTCACGGTGGACTCGGCCATCGCGATCTCGAGGTCGGCACTCGCGTTCGTGCGGCGCAGGATAATCCAGTGGCCGGGCATGTTGAGCCGCTCGGGACCCTCGGGCAGGCGGGCCTCTGTGACGGACACGCTGCAGCGGTCGAGCACGCATTTGGGGCGGATCGCGAAGCTGAACATGCGGTGGTAGCGCAGCTCGTCGCCGACGAACTGTCCGATGCCGGCCGACCAGCCGCGGCCCGGAACGCGCGTGCTGATGCGGACCTGGAGCCGGATGGTACCGCCGCCGAACATGAGCAGACGGCGACGGACGAAGATCGCAAGGAGGAGGACGAGCAGCGCGACGACGCAGATTCCGACGAACTCCAGAATCCGCATCGTGGCGTCAGTGCGTGTCGGGCGTCGCGGGCGTGGCGGTCTCGGCCAGGACGGTGACGCCGTTGGCGTCGATGGAGAGGAAGCCGCCCGCGACGTCGTACGTCAGTTGCTCGCCGCCGGCCAGCTTGACGCGTACCTGGGATGGCTCCTTGAGCAGACCCAGTAACGGCGAGTGACCGGGCAGCACACCGATCTCACCCTCCGTGGTACGAGCGACCACCATCTCGGCCTCGCCGGACCACACCTTCTCCTCGACGGCGACAACCTGAACGTGCAGCTGATTGGCCACGCTGTCTCCTTCGAGAGATGATGTTGAACCGATGGGGTGAATTCTAGACGACATTACGCTACGCGGTGACTCTTGGTGGCGCGCGCCACTGGAAAACCGGCTAGCTGACCTTGTTGATGTATTCCGGATGGGACAGCATGAACGAGCCGACGCTGCCGTTGGTGACCGACTGGAAGAACTGCACGGCGGACGGCTCCAACGCCTCGCCCTGGTATCTACCGTTCTGGATGAGGCCGTGGCCGGGCAGCTTGACCAGCGTCATGTTCTCGGACCGGATGCTGCGCAGTGCGAGGCCCCAGTCCACGACGTTGTGGCCGTTACCGTCGAAGATCAGCGACTGCCCGGCGGCGCGCAGTACCTTGTCCAGCTTGCCCGGGTTGGTCACGACGTCCTTGCTGAGCGCCTGCTGTGCCATCGCCTTGATGAACTGCTGCTGATGCCGCTGGCGGTCGTAGTCGCTGTTCTTGAGGCCGTAGCGCTGGCGGCAATAGTCGAGCGCCTGCCACCCCTCCAGGTGGTAGGTGCCCTTCTTGTACTGCGCCTGCGGGCCGAAATACGGGTGCTGGCACTGGTTGTTGGCACACTTCGCGAGCCGGGGCCGAGGCTTGCCGTCGGGCTGCAGGTGCTCCGACTTCACGTCCTGGTCGATCGTCATGGTGACACCGCCCATGGCATCGACGATCTTCTTGAAGCCGCCGAAGTTGATGATCGCGCCGGCGTCGAACTTCCGGATGCCGGTGAGCTGGCCGACGGTCCTGGCGAGCAGATCGAAGCCCTGCGCCACGTCGTGCTTGCCGTTGCCGACCGAGCTGCCGTACGACATCGCCGCGTTGATCTTGGAGCGGCCGCCCGGGAAGTTCGTCTTCGCGAACGCCGGGATGTCGACCACGAGGTCGCGCGGGACGGAGAAGACGTACGCCTCGTCCATGCTCTGCGGCACGTGCACGACGATGATCGAGTCGGACAGCGGCGCCCGGTACTCGTCGCGCGGGTCGATGCCCACGAGCAGGATGTTCAAGGGGCCCTTGATGTCGCTCTTCTTCGATGCGCCCGCCGCCTCGTCGCCGAAGAGGTTCTTGGTCTGCACCGCGCCGGCGTACCGGGCCACGAGGACCTGGCTGGCGACCAGGGCGCCGCCGCTCACCACCATCAGGACGCAGCCGAAGATGGCGCACAGGCGTGCCCAGAGCGGTGCCTGCCGCCTCGCCTTCGGCTTGCCGCCCGCCGGCGTGCCGCTCGCCGCATGCCTGGACCCGTCCAGCCCGTTCTTCGCCACTCGTTCCCCAACCACACCGCTCGATGTCCCCGCAATCCAAGGCATGATCGCAGGGCCGCGCAAGCTCGCCGCCTACGATGGGCCGCGCCCACCTTACGGCGGCGCGGCCCATGCTTCGGTATCGGCAGTTCAGCCCTTCATGAGCTCGTGCGCGTTGCGCTCCAGGTCCTCGAGGCCGCCGCACATGAAGAAGGCCTGCTCGGGGAAGTTGTCGTACTCCCCCTCGCTGATCTTCTTGAACGCCTCGATCGTCTCCTTCAGCGGAACCGTGGAACCCGGCACGCCCGTGAACTGCTCGGCCGCGTACGTGTTCTGCGAGAGGAAGCGCTCGATGCGGCGGGCACGCTGCACCGTGACCTTGTCCTCTTCGGAGAGCTCGTCCAAGCCCAGAATCGCGATGATGTCCTGCAGGTCCTTGTACTTCTGCAGGATCCGCTGCACCTCGCGGGCGACCGCGTAGTGCTCGGCGCCGACGTACTCCGGCGCCAGGAGCCGCGAGCTGGACGCCAGCGGGTCCACGGCGGGATAGATGCCCTTGTCGGAGATCGACCGCTCGAGGTTGGTGGTCGCGTCGAGGTGGGCGAACGTGGTGGCCGGTGCCGGGTCGGTGTAGTCGTCGGCGGGCACGTAGATCGCCTGCATCGAGGTGATCGCCCTGCCGCGCACCGACGTGATCCGCTCCTGCAGCTCGCCCATCTCGTCGGCCAGCGTGGGCTGGTAGCCCACGGCCGACGGCATGCGGCCGAGCAGCGTGGACACCTCGGAGCCGGCCTGGGTGAACCGGAAGATGTTGTCGATGAAGAGCAGCACCTCTTGCTTTTGGACGTCCCGGAAGTACTCCGCCATGGTCAGCGCGGACAGCGCGACGCGCAGGCGGGTGCCCGGCGGCTCGTCCATCTGCCCGAAGACCAGCGCGGTCTTGTCGAGAACGCCACCCTCTTCCATCTCGAGGATGAGGTCGTTGCCCTCGCGGGTGCGCTCACCCACGCCGGCGAACACCGACGTACCGCCGAAGTTGCGGGCGACCCGAATGATCATCTCCTGGATGAGCACCGTCTTGCCCACGCCCGCGCCGCCGAACAGGCCGATCTTGCCGCCGCGCACGTACGGCGCGAGAAGGTCGAGGACCTTGATGCCGGTCTCCAGCATCTCCGTCTTCGGCTCGAGATCGGCGAATGCCGGCGGCTTGCGGTGGATGCCCCACCGCTCGGTGATGTTCAGGGTGGACTCGTCGGCGTTCAGGACCTGCCCGAGAGTGTTGAACACGTGGCCGCGGGTCACGTCGCCGACCGGCACCGTGATCGCGTCGCCGGTGTCGGTGACCTCGGCCCCCCGGACCAGCCCGTCGGTGGGCTGCATCGAGATGGCCCGGATGACGTTGTCGCCCAGATGCTGCGCCACCTCGAGGGTCAGCGTCTTGGTGCCCTCGGCGAGGGTCACGTCGACGTGCAGCGCGTTGTAGATGTCGGGCATGGCGTCGCGCGGGAACTCAGCGTCCACAACCGGGCCGATGACCCGGACCACCCGGCCGACACCGGTTTCCGTCGTCGGTTCAGCAACTGCAGTCATCACTCATCACTTCCCGCCGCGGCCAGCGCATTGGCGCCGCCGACGATCTCACTGATTTCCTGGGTGATCGAGGCCTGCCGCGCGGTGTTCATCTCGCGCGTGTACCGCCTGAGGAGGTCGTCCGCGTTGTCGGAGGCGCTCTTCATGGCCCGCCGGCGCGAGGCCGACTCGCTGGCCGCCGAGTCCAGCAGCGCGGCGTAGATCCGCGTGTTGAGGTACTTCGGCAGCAGCGCGTTCAGCAACTCGTCGGCATCCGGCTCGAACTCGTACTCCGGGCGCAGACCGGGCTCCCGCTCGCGCTCCTCGACCTCCATCGGCGCGAGGAAGTGCGCCTGGGCGGTCTGGGTCATGAGCGACTGGAACTTGGTGCTGACGATGTGCAACTCGTCGACGCCCTCGATCCCCTCCGGCCCATGCTCCTCATCCGTGTCGTCCGCGCCGGCGACGAACGCCCCGAGCAGTGACTCGCCGACCCGCCGCGCGTCCTCGAACGACGGACGCTCGGAGAATCCGGTCCAGCTCGCCGCGATCGGCCGGTTACGGAACCGGTAGTACCCGGCGCCCTTGCGGCCGATGACATACAGCTCCACGTCCTTGCCGTCCGCGCGCAGCCGGGAGATCAGCTGCTCACACATGCGGATGGCGTTCGCGTTGTAGGCGCCGGCCAGGCCGCGGTCGCTGGTGATGAGCAGGACGCCCGCCCGCCGGACCCGCTCGCGCGGTGTGACCAGCGGGTTGTCGAGGTTGGTGTTCGACGCCAGCGCCGTCAGCACCTGGGTGATCGCCTCCGCGTACGGCTTGGCGGCGGCTACCCGCTCCTGCGCCCGTGCGATGCGGCTGGTCGCCACCAGCTCCTGGGCCTTGGCGATCTTCTTGGTGGAACGGACGGTGCGGATGCGCCGTCGCAGGATCTGTACCTGACCGGCCATGACTAGCGCTTTTCCGTCGGGTGCCGGACCTCGCGGGTCACCGTCTCGTGGGTCTGCGTGCCCTCCTCCATCGGCTCCGCCTCCTCCTCGTGCAGGTGGATGCCGGTGTCGCCCTGCCGGAACAGGTCCTTGAACTCGTTCACGCCGGACTGCAGGCTTTCGATCTGGTCGTCGGTCAGATTGTTCGTCGACTCGACCGCCTTGACCGTGTCGCTGCGGTGCCGGTGCAGCCAATGCAGCAGCTCGGCCTCGAACCGCCGGACGTCGCCGACCGGGACGTCGTCGAACTGCCCGGTGGTGCCGGCCCAGATCACGATGATCTCGTCGACGACCGAGTACGGCGAGTACTGCGGCTGCTTCAGCAGCTCGACCAGCCGGGACCCCTTCTCCAGCTGCGCCCGCGACGCCTTGTCCAGGTCGGAGGCGAAGGCCGAGAAGGCCTCCAGCTCGCGGAACTGGGCGAGATCGAGGCGAAGCCGGCCGGACACCCGCTTCATGCCCTTGACCTGCGCGTTGCCACCGACCCGCGACACCGAGGTGCCGACGTTGATGGCCGGGCGGACGCCGGAGTTGAACAGGTCGGACTCGAGGAAGATCTGGCCGTCCGTGATGGAGATGACGTTGGTCGGGATATAGGCCGAGATGTCGTTGGCCTTCGTCTCGATGATCGGCAGGCCGGTCATCGAGCCCGCGCCGAGCTCGTCGCTCAGCTTGGCGCACCGCTCGAGGAGCCGGGAGTGCAGGTAGAAGACGTCACCCGGGTAGGCCTCGCGGCCCGGCGGGCGGCGCAGCAGCAGCGACACCGCGCGGTACGCCTCGGCCTGCTTGGTGAGGTCGTCGAACACGATCAGGACGTGCTTGCCGGCGTACATCCAGTGCTGGCCGATGGCCGACCCGGTGTAGGGGGCGATGTACTTGAAGCCCGCCGGGTCGCTCGCCGGCGCGGCGACGATGGTCGTGTACTCGAGCGCGCCGTGCTCCTCGAGCGTGCCGCGCACGCTGGCGATCGTGGAGGCCTTCTGGCCGATGGCGACGTAGATGCAGCGGACCTGCTTCTGCGGGTCGCCGGACTGCCAGTTGGCACGCTGGTTGATGATGGTGTCGACGGCGACCGTGGTCTTGCCGGTCTTGCGGTCGCCGATGATGAGCTGGCGCTGGCCGCGGCCGATCGGCGTCATGGCGTCGATCGCCTTGATGCCGGTCTGCAGCGGTTCCTTGACCGGCTGGCGGGCCATGACGTTCGGCGCCTGAATCTCCAGCTCGCGGAAGCCCTCGCTCTCGATGTCCCCGCGATCGTCGATCGGCTTGGCGAGCGCGTCGACCACGCGGCCGAGGAAGGCGTCGCCGACCGGCACCGAGAGGACGCGACCGGTCCGCTTGACCTGCTGGCCCTCATCGATGCCGGCGAAGTCGCCCAGTATCACGGTGCCGATCTCACGGACGTCGAGGTTCAGGGCCACGCCCAGCGTGCCGTCGGCGAATTCGAGCAGTTCGTTCGCCTGGGTCGAGGGCAGGCCCTCGACGTGTGCGATGCCGTCGCCCGCATCGGAGACGATGCCGACCTCCTCACGGGAGACCTCGGGCGAATAGGACGAGACGTAGCGCTCTAGCGCCCCCCGGATCTCGTCCGAGGAGATGGTCAGCTCGGCCATCCTCTGCCTTCTCTAGTCTGCTCGGGACGTCGCCGCCGCCGAGGTGCCGGTGCTCGCCGCCGTCGCCGGCGCACGATGCGGGGGGACTATCTGGTGAACGCCTGCTTGGCCTCGTTGAGTCGCCGCAGGATCGTGCCGTCGTAGAGGTCGGAGCCGACCTGGACGCTGGCGCCGCCGACGACCTTCGGATCGACATCGACCTTCAGCGAAACCTGCCGACCGTACATCTCGGACAGCTTGGCGGTCAGCCGCTGTTCCTCGGCGTCGTCGAGGGACTTGGCGACCGTCACGTAGGCGACCTCCCGGTCGCGCTTGGCGGCGGTCAGCTCGACCAGCCGGGTCAGCGAGAACTCGAAACTGCGACCACCGAAGCCCTCGAGCGCCACCTCGACGAGCCGCAGCGTAGCCGCTTGGGCCTTGCCCTTCAGCAAGTCCTCCACCAGCTTAACCCGGCGGCCGGTCGGCGCGCCTGGATCACTGAGCGTGACGGCGAGCTCGGGATTGCCCGAGACGATCTGACCGAAGCGGAACAGCTCGTCCTCGACATCGGCCAGCTTGCCGGCCTTGTCCGCGGAGCGCAGCACAACCTCGACGCCGAGCCGCTCGGTCGCGTCCAGCAGCTGGCTCGGCGTAGCCCAGCGACCTCTCACGAGCGTGGCGAGCGTGTCCATCGTGACCTTTGAGAGCTTGCCGGAGAGCAGCCCGCGGAGCAGGTCGGCCCGCTCCTCACCACGACGCGACGGGTCGGTCAGCGCGCGCCGCAGTCTCGGCTCGGCGCGGAGGAGCCCGGCCACCGACAGGATCTCGTCGGCGATCGTGGCCAGCTCCTCGGCCGTGGCCTTGCTCGTCTCCGCGGTCACCTTGTCGAGCGCGTCGGCGTACGACTCGCGGCCGACACCCGACGGCATCAACGCCGGCCGCCCGCGGTATCGGCCGCCTCGAGCTCGGCGATGAACCGTTCGACCGTGCCGCGCTGGCGGGCCTCGTCGGCGAGCGACTCGCCAACGATCCTGCTGGCCAGATCTACGGCCAGCGAACCCACTTCGGCGCGCAGGTCGCGCAGGACACTCTCGCGCTGGGCGGCGAGCTGGTCGCGCCCGGCCGCGATGATGCGCTCGGACTCCTCCCGAGCCGTGGCGAGGACGTCCTGGCGGATGTCCTCGGCGTCGGCGCGCGCCTCGTCGCGGATGCGCGCGGCCTCGGTCCGTGCTTCGGCGAGCTGTGCGCGGTACTGCTCGAGCAGCTGATTGGCCTCGGCCTGCGCGACTTCGGCCCGCTTGATACCGCCCTCGATCGCGTCCACCCGCGCCGCGAACGTCTTCTCCATCTGCGGGAAGACGTACCTCATCAGCACCAGGCAGAGCAGGCCGAACGCGATGATGGCGACGATGACCTCTTGCCAGATCGGGAGGATCGGGTTGTGCGTGGCCTCAGCGGCCAGATAGTTGGCGTGCAATGGACACCTCCTGTCGAGGCTGAGGTCAGACGAGCTTGCCTTGCCAGATGAAGCCGAAGGCGATGCCCAGCAGCGCCAGCGCCTCGACGACGGCGAAGCCGATCCAGACGTACGGCAGGGTCAAGCGGGACGACTCGGGCTGCCGCGCAGTCGACTGGATGTAGGACGAGAAGACGAGACCGACACCGATGCCTGGACCGATGGCCGCGAGGCCGTACCCAATGGCGGCGGTGCTACCAACTACCTCGGCGAGAACCATTTTCGAGTTCCTCCTGATATCTCACGTGACTGTCACGCGGGACGACAACGGGGTGTTACTGCAAAACAGCTCAGTGCTCTTCGGCGAGCGCGCCCTGGACATAGCTCGCGGTCAACACGGTGAACACGTATGCCTGGAGGACGATGACCAGGAATTCCAGGAACGTCAGCGCGATGGTCATCAGCCACGACACGATGGAGAAGGGAAGTAACCAGACGTTCGCGCTGAGCATCGCGAATCCGCCGAGCGTGAACACCAGCAACAGCATATGGCCGGCGAACATGTTGGCGAAGAGTCGAATTGCCAGAGAGAACGGGCGGACCAGGAACGTCGAGAAGAACTCGATCGGGACCAGCAGCGGCAGGATGAACCACGGTGCCGGCGGGACCAGCGCCATCTTGAAGTACTTGACGAAGCCGTGGTGCCGGATGCCGGCGGAGATGAACAAGATGTAGCTCATGATCGCCAGCGTCGCCGGAAAGGCGATGTGCGCGTTCGGCGAGATCTGGATGAACGGCACAATGCCGTAGAAGTTGTTCAGCAGGATGAAGCAGAACAGCGTCGTCAAGTACGGCGCGAACCGCACCCCCCGCGGCCCGATCATCTCGACCGAGATGTTGTTGCGCACGAAGCCGTAGATGCTCTCCGCGAGCCATTGCATCTTGGTCGGCACCAACTGCGGCTTCCGATACGCCGTCAGGAAGAAGACGATCCAGATCGCAACGGTGAGCCAGACCAACGCCGTGATCTTGGTGAACCAGTACGAATTGTGGGCGCCCCACGGCAGGATGCTGGGCAGGTAGAAGTCCTCGACGCTCGGCGGGAACGGAACATCCGCTGCGAGGACCATCGATTGACCGATCACCGTAGCCCTTCCTGTCAGGCGCCGAGACGGCGCACGATGAGGTAGATACCTGAGCCGACGCCGACGACAGCACCGATGCCGGCGAAAATGCCCCTGGTACCGACCCAGTGGTCGACCGCCCACCCGATCCCGCCCCAGACCAACATGCCCGCGAGGAGATAGGTGAGCGCCGTCATACCCATACCCATGTCAGGAGGGTTTGGACCGTCGCCACCGGTGGGCTTGTCGGGAGGTTGTTGACCGGTCATGACGGCAAGAAAGATATCAGCCGGGAAGTACGAGGGGTGAGCGGGACCCCCCGCACAACCGATGTTGTCCAGGCGTCAGGGGTCTCGCAACTCGGCAACACGGTACTCCTGTAGTTCCAGCACTCGACACGGCCCGAGAGGTGGGTCACCGGTTCGGGGCCATGGTCTCACGAAAGGGCTCTGACGAGGAAGAACGCGGATGCGGAGATCACTTGCCGGTCCGGTGCACGACCCACCAGATCTGCAACCCGGTCCAGACCACCACGCCGGCGACCACTCCCCAGCCCAGCGCCGCCTTACCGGGCCAATCTGACGTCACGGAGAACACCAGGATGACGCCGAGCAGCGTGTACTTGACGACGTACGTCAATAGGCCGAGCGGCATGACCAGAGCCGGCCGCACGGTGTCCGCCCAGGCGATCACCAGCGTCGACATGGTGTAGCTCACAGTCGTGATCGCCACGCCGGCGGCCGCGGCAAGCGCGATCGGGGCGCCGCCGACCAGGAAGCCGACCGACGCCGCACAGAGCAGCAGCGCGATCGAGGCCGAGGTCAGGAACGGCAGGTGCTCCACGCGCCACCGCGGATCCTTCGGCAGCGGCGGAAGGTCCGGCAGATCCGTGCGCTCGCTCATGCTGTGCTGTACCTACCTTTCGCGTGCCCCCGGCAGCCAGGGCCTGGCAGTTTTTGACCACCTGATGCGCGTACGTCTGGAACTCGGGCAGCGCGGCCTCCCGAGCATATGGCGTACCCACCCCACCTGCGGGTGCAACCGGCTACGCCGGCGACGGCCCGGCGCGGCGCGGGGCCGCCGCCCGGCCGAGCCGGTCCCGGATCGCCAGCCAGTCCTCCGTCTCGGGCGGATCCTGCACCAGAATCGTGCGGACGCCGGCGTCGTCGAGCCGGTGCAGCGCCGCGTAGAGGTCGGCGCCGTACTCGCGCGGATCGGCCGAAAGCACCTCCAGGTGGGAACCGTTCCCCGGCTGGCCGGATTCGTAGGTCAGGACGCCGATCGGGCCGGCGAGCCCGGTCGGGTCGACGTCGCCGACATCCTTGGCGAGGATCACCGTGGCCCGCGGCGCGTAGTGCCGCTTGCTCATCCCGGGTGCGGATCGGGCGGCGCCGTCGCTCACGCCGCCGTCCGGGACGGCGATGGCGCCGGTCACGTCCCGCAGCGTACGCAGACCGAGCGCGCCCGGGCGCAGCAGCCGCGGCGGCGTGGACGTCAGGTCCAGGACCGTCGACTCGATGCCCAGGGTGCTCCGACCCCCGTCCAGGACCAGCGGCACGTCGGGCAGGCTCCGGAGCACGTGCTCCGGCGTCGTCGGAGAGATGCCCTCGGAGCGGTTCGCGCTCGGAGCGGCCAGCGGCAACTCGGCGGCCTCCAGCAGCCTCAGCGCGACGTCGTGGGCCGGGATCCTGATGGCGATCGTGCCCTCTGCGGTGCGCCCGACGTCGCCCAGGCGCCGCGACCGCTGAACGACCAGCGTGAGCGGCCCGGGCCAGAAGCGCTCGGCGAGTTCGTCCGCGGTGTCCGGCCAGATCTCGGCCAGGCGCCGAGCCGCCGCTACGGTCGGGACGTGCACAATGAGCGGGTTCCACGAGGGGCGATTCTTGAGCCGATACACCTCCGCGATCGCCGCCACGGAGAACGCATCGGCGCCGAGGCCGTAGACGGTTTCGGTGGGGAAGGCGACGACCGACTCGCGGCGCAGCAGCTCCACCGCCCGGCGAAGCCCCTCGGAGTCCGGGACGACCACCCGGTCGTTCATCACGCCCGCTTCGGGGCCGCCGGCAGGAGCACGTCCACCAAGGCGTACATCGCCTCATCGATGTCGTCCGCGATCCGCGCGAAGGTCTGGTCGCCGCGGCCCCACGGATCGTCCAGGTCGTCCTCGCTGCTTGCCTGGGTATCGCCGCGGACCAGGTTCACGGCCGCGACCAGCGCGGCCGCCCGGTCGGCGAACGCCTGCGGCTCGGTGCTCGCGGGCGGCAGCGCGCCCGCGTCGACCTCCGGCAGTAGCCGGTTCATGTGGCGCAGCACGAACGCGCGCTGCACCGCGTCCGGTAGCAGCGCGTGCACGTAGTCCAGCTGGTCGGCCGTGGCGGTGAGGATCATGTCTGCGTCCGCGAGGTGCGCGGTCCTCAGCTTGCGGGCGACGAACCCGTCGTCGGTGCCGCCGCGGATCCGGATCTGCCGGGCCGCGGGCGGGTTCATCTCCTCGCCCTCGTGCCAGCCGCCGGTGCCCGCGCTGGCGCTCTGCATCAGGTCACTCACGACCGCGGGGCCGTCAAGCTTCGCGAGGCGCTGCTGCATCGCCAGGGTCAGCAGCCGCTCGGCCATCGGCGAGCGACAGATGTTTCCCATGCACACGTGGAGCACAGCGAACGGCGGCATCGTCACGCTCCCGCGGCGATGATGTCCGGCACGACGTCCCGTAGCTTCTCGAACGGTACGGCGCCGTCGCGCAGCACGCGCGGAGCGTCGCCGGTCACGTCGACGATCGTGCTGGGCGCGGGGTCGACCGCGGCACCGGCCTCGAGGTAGATCCGGACCGAGTACTCCAGCTGGTCGCGGGCCTGCTCGGCGGTGAGTGGGGCCGGCTGGCCGACCCTGTTGGCCGTCGTCACCGCCATCGGCCCCACCTCCCGCAGCACCTCGAGCGCGACCGGGTGCAGCGGCATGCGCACGCCGACCACGCCGCCGGTATCGCCGAGGTCCCACTGCAGGCTCGGCGAGTGCTCGACCATGATGGTCAGGGCGCCCGGCCAGAACGCGTCCGCGAGCTCGCGCGCCGCCTTCGGCAACGAGTAGACCAGCCCGTCCAGGGTGTGCCGGGAACCGACCAGCACGGGCGGTGGCACCCGCCGATCCGCGCCGCGCGCGTTGTGCAACGCCGTGATCGCGTGCGGGGTGAAGGCGTCGGCGCCGATGCCGTACACGGTGTCGGTGGGCAGCACCACGAGTTCGCCGCTCTTGACCGCCTCGACGGCCGCGGCGATGCCCCGGTCCCGGTCGGCGGTGGTCCGGCAGTCGTACAGCATCACGAGAGAAGTCTGCCACGATGTCCGCCCCGGCTCAGACCCGGCGGGCCGTCGCGTACCGTGGGCGTCCGGCCAGGTCGGCGTGGTCGGTCACGTCGGCGAACCGGCCGTCCGCGCGCAGCAGCTCGGGAACGGCCGTCGCGTGCACGTCGTCGTGTTCGATGCCGACCACGCCGCCCGGCCTGAGCAATGCCGCGGCCAGCGCGATCACCGGGCGGATCACCGCGAGGCCGTCCGCGCCGCCGAAGACCGCCTCGGCCGGGTCGTGGTCGGCGACCTCCGGGGGTACGGCGGTCCCGTCCGGGACGTACGGCGGGTTGCACAACACCACGTCCACCCGGCCGTGCTCGTCCCGGAGCAGGTCTGGATCGGTGATGTCGCCGGCGATCACCTCGACCGCCGTGCCCGCGGCATTGCGGCGCAACCAGGCCAGCGCGGCCGGCGAGCGCTCGATCGCGATCACCCGCCCGGGCCGGGCCTCGCCGGCCACCGCGAGCGCGATCGCCCCGGTGCCGCTACCGAGATCCACCACGGTCGCGCCCGGCGCGGTATGCGCGACGCCCCACCCGGCGAGCAGCTCCGTTTCGGGGCGTGGCACGAACACGCCCTCGCCCGCGGCGAGTTCCAGGTGCCGGAAGGCCGCCGTACCCACGAGATGTTGCAACGGGATCCGTTTGGCCCGCTGCGCGATCAGGCCGGCGAATCGCCGCAGCTCGACGTCGCGGATCGTGCCGATCAGCGCGAGGCGGCCACGATTCACCCCGAGCACGTACGCAGCGAGCAGTTCCGCGTCCACCCGGGGGGAGTCGACACCGGCCGCGGCAAGGTCCGAAGTGGCCCTAGCCAGCACGGGAGCCAGCGGCGTCCGTTCCGCCCCCGCCGAGGGGTGTTTGTCAGTCCCGGTCACGGCATAATCATTGAACGTCGTGCAAGGCGGCAACCGACCCGGGTGGCCGACCGGCGACCCATGCTTCGTGCGCAGGAGGCGCCTGTTGAGTTGGTTGGACCAGCTCGCGGACCACGTCGAGGAACTGCGACAGGCGGGATATCTGCAGCAGGACGGCCGGTCCGCCGAGGCGCTGCCGATCCTCGACGGCGTCCTACGCACGTCCGGCGATCCGACGACCCGGGCGTACGCGCTGGTCCAGCGCTTCGGCGCGCTGATCAATCTGGGTCGCGTCGCCGAATTCGCATCCGCCATGACGGCGGCGTCGGCCGCCGTCCGCGAGGCGCCGGATCCGTACCTGCGTGGACAGATGCACGCGTTCGCCGCGCTCGGCGCGCATCTGCAGAGCGCGCTGGACCGCGGTGTGACCCACCTCGTAGAGGCGTCGCGGGCGCTGGCGGCAGTGCCGGACGGCGACACGGAGACCGCGTGGGGCTGGCACGACCTCGCGATGGCGTACTCCTATATGGGCTTTCACGGCCAGGCGCTGACCGCGATCGAGCAGGCCCGCCAAGTCGGCGCGGGCGCCGGGATGGCGCCCGAGGTCTTCGCGGCGCCCGGCATCCGGCTGCGCAACGCGGTCTCGCTCGATCACCAGGGCGACACCGACGGGTGCCTGCGCGTGTTGCGGGACATCGACGCGGAGCTGACCCGTTACATCGCGTCCGGCGCAGACGCGCGGCTGCGGCCCAGCAGCCGGACGGTGTATGGATACGCATTGGCGCGGCGGGCGGCGCTGGGCGAGCACACCGACGCGGACGCGGCCGAGTGGCTCACCGGCGGCGGCGACAGCGTGCGCACCCGCGACCTGCGGCACCTGGGCGGCGTGTGCTTGGCGATCGCCGCGGAGAAGCCAGCCGAGGCGCTCGCGAGGCTGGATGCCGTACCGGTGTCCGCTGAGATCCTCGGCGCGGCCGAGCCCGCCCGGCTGCGCAGCATCTGCCACGCGTCGGCCGGCGACCACGCGGCCGCGCACGCCGCCGACCGGTACGCGTTCCGGCTCGCCGCCCAGCGCATCGACCGCCTGCGCGACGGCTATCTGGACGGCGTGGCGGCCCGGCTGGACGCGCAGGAGACGCAGCGCGACGCGGGCCGATACGGCGACGAGTCGCTCATCGATCCGCTCACCGGCGTGCCCAACCGCCGCCAGCTCGAACGGTACGTCGCCGGCATGCTGGCCCGCGGCGAGCGAGCCGCGATCGGCATCTGCGACCTCGTCGGGTTCTCGGCCGTCAACGCCCGTCACGGCCGGCACCGCGGCGATCTGGTGCTACAGCGCATCGCCGGGGTGTTGAATCGAGTGATGCGACGCGGAGACTTCGTGGCCCGGTTCGCGGGCGACGAGTTCGTGGTGGTGCTGCCGGGTGCGGGCCCGACCCAGGCGGCCGAGGTGTCCCGCCGGATCACCGCCGCCGCGGCCGCGGAGAACTGGCAGGCGCTCGTCCCGGGCACACCGATCGGGCTGGCCGCCGGTTGGTCCGAGGTCGGCAAGAACGGCCGTACGCTGAGCGCCGCCCTCGCGGCCGCCGCCGCGAGCCGCAAACCCACATGACCGTCATCGAGCTGGGCGATCTGGCGTCCGGCTCGGACCAACCGACACCACGGGAATCGCCGCGGGATTTCGACCCGCGGCTCGTCCGTCGGCTCTTCGTGGGGCTCACGGCGCTGCTCTGCGTGCTGGCCGTGACCGCCTCCGCCCGGCCCGGACCTCCGCGCGGCCTGCGCGCACTGTGGAGCATCCCGTTCTCGTTCGGGGATCGGTTCGCGCTGACCGCGGACACCCTCTACACCGGCGTCGAGGACGTGGCCGGCGAGCTGGCCGCGTACGACCTGGCGGACGGCGTCAAGCGCTGGTCGAAGCGGCTGCCCGATCCGACCGCGTGGCCGACGTTCGCCGACCCGGCCGGGGTGGTGCTGGTACCGAACGGCCGGGTCGCCCGGCAGGTCGGCGCGCCCGACGGGAGCACCTACTTCAACGAGTTCTACACCGAGACGATCGCGCTCGACGCCCGCACCGGCGCGGAACTGTGGCGGCGTCCCGGCGAGATCTACGCGACGACCCCCAACGCCGTCCTGCTTTCCGACCGGGACGCCGCGGGTGCTGAGACGCGGTCGCTGCGCCTGCTCCGGATCCGCGACGGCGGCACGATCTGGACCCGCTCGGGCCTACGCGCCGAACGCGTGACGACCGGCGGCACGGACGCGGTACGGCCCGATCTGCTGCTCACCGTCACGCCGTCCGGCGGCGTCGACGTACGGAGGCTGGCGGACGGGACACAGATCGGAGCCGGGCGGGTGGACTGGCAGGCCGACTCGCCGCAAGAGGGCATGTTCGCCGACGTGTTCCTGGACGGCGGCCGCGTCTACGTCCGCGTCGCGGGACCGCGGGGTTCCTCGTTGACCGCATACGCGCTGGACACGCTGCGGCAGCTGTGGCGGATCGACGACACGGCCGCCGTCGCGGCGTACCCGTGCGGCGCGGTGGTGTGCAGCATCGAACGGGACGGGTTCGTCGCCTACGACCCGGCCACCGGAACCGTTCGCTGGCGGAGCGTTAGCGTGCGAAACGCCTGGTCGGCCGGACCCGGACGGCTGCTGGTCGACGGCGGCACCCAACGCGCCCTGATCGATGACAGCACCGGGCGGCGGGTGGCGGAGTTCGGCGAGAGCGTTCCGGTCCAGGACATCGACGGCCGGGTGGGCTACCTACTGCACGTGACGGCGTCGCCGCCGGGCCGTACGTCGGTGAGCCGGGTCGACCTCGCCACCGGCGCGGTCGAGCTGCGCGGCGCGATCGACCGGGTCAACGACGCCGGCTGTCTCGCCGCCGCCGACCGCATGGCCTGCCCGACGGTCGCCGGCCGGCTCATCGTCACAGCCGTCGGCTGATCTCCGACTCGCCCGCGAGGCGGGCGGCGCGATCCGCCTCCGCCAGCGCGTCCAGCACGCCGTCCAGGTCGCCGCCGAGGACCAGATCCAGGTTGTACGCGGTGTAGCCGATCCGGTGGTCGGTGATCCGGTTCTGCGGGTAGTTGTACGTGCGGATACGTTCCGACCGGTCGACCGTGCGTACCTGCGCCTTGCGCGCGTCGGAGGCGGCCGCGTCGGCCTCCTCCTGGGCGGCGGCGAGCAGCCGGGCACGCAGGATCCGCATGGCCTGTTCGCGGTTCTGCAGCTGGCTCTTCTCGTTCTGGCAGCTCACTACGATGCCCGTAGGGATGTGCGTGATCCGGACGGCCGAGTCGGTGGTGTTGACGGACTGCCCGCCCGGTCCGGACGAGCGGAACACGTCCACCCGGATGTCGCCGGGCTCGATGTGCACGTCGACGTCCTCGGCCTCGGGCAGCACCAGCACGCCCGCGGCGCTGGTGTGGATGCGGCCCTGCGACTCGGTGACCGGGACGCGCTGGACGCGGTGGACGCCGCCCTCCCACTTGAGGCGGGACCAGACGCCGTGGCCGCCCTCGGGTACGCCCTTGGTCTTCACCGCCACCGAGACGTCCTTGACGCCGCCCAGGTCGGAGTCCTGCGCGTCGATGACCTCGACGATCCAGCCGCGGCGCTCGGCGTACCGCGTGTACATGCGGAGCAGCTCGCCGGCGAACAGCGCCGACTCCTGGCCGCCTTCGCCCGCCTTGATCTCGACGATCACGTCCTTGGCGTCGTGCGGATCACGCGGGATGAGCATCTCGCCGAGCTTCTCTTCGAGCGGCGCGAGCGCGGCGGCCACCGCCTCGACCTCGGACCCGAACGACGGATCCTCCGCGGCCAACTCCTTCGCGGCGGCCAGGTCGGCGCGGGCGGCCTCGAGCTCGGTATGGGCGGCGTAGATCGGCGCCAGCTCGGCGAAGCGCCGCCCGACCCGTCGTACGACGGCCTGGTCGGCGTGAATGGAGGGGTCTTCCATCCGCTTCTCGAGCTGCGCGTACTCCTCGAGGAGGATGCTCAGCCGATCGTTGCTCATGGGTTGTCTCCCGACAAACGAACGGCGCCCGATCCCCTGAACAGGGGCCGGGCGCCGTCGAGGCAGTTACTTCTTCTTGCCGGCGTTGACCTTGGCGTACTTGGCCTGGAACTTCGCGACCCGGCCCGCGGTGTCCAGCACGCGCTGCTTGCCGGTGTAGAACGGGTGGCAGGCGCTGCAGGTCTCGACGTGGATCTTGCCGCTCTTCGCGGTGCTGCGGGTCGTAAAGGTGCTACCGCAGGAGCAGATGACCTCGGTGGTCTTGTACTCCGGGTGGATGCCGCTCTTCATGTCTGTTCGGTCCCTTTCGATGGTGTGGTCGCCGGGTCGCCGTCAACACTCGTCCGCCCCGCCAGGGTGGACGGCTCGGGCGTGAACCGGAACCTTTGCTGGCCGATGGACCAGTCTGCCATGTCACACGACCTGATCCGAAATCAGGCGGCACTCGCCGGTCCGTTGTCGATAACGTGAGGCCCGCTCGCCGCATTCCCGTTCGCCGCGGCGACGTGACGGAAGATGTCAGAGTGACGAGGCTGTTGATCACCCGGGGGCTGCCCGCGTCGGGCAAGACCACGTTCGCACGCAAGCTGCAGCCGAGCGTGGTCCGGGTCAACCGGGACGATCTGCGGCGCATGCTGCACGGGCGGCGGCTCTTTACTCAGTGGGCCGAAGGGCAGGTCACGGCCGTGCAGCGGGCCACCGTCGAGGCCCTGCTGCGCGCGAAGGCGGACGTGATCGTCGACGACACCAACCTCCGGGCCCGGACGGTACGCGAGTGGGCCGAGCTGGCGGCCCGTTGCGAGGCGACGTTCGAGGTCCACGACTTCACCGGCGTCCCGCTCGACGAGTGCCTGCGCCGCGACGCCGCGCGCCCGGACGAGGAGCGGGTCGGCGAGGAGGCCATCCGGCGGATGTTCGCCCGCTACCTCCAGGGACGCAATCTGCCGCTGCCCGTCCCGTACGTCGAGCCGGGCGGGCCGGGCGTCGTCTACGACCCGCCCGCGGGGCTGCCGCCGGCCGTGCTCGTGGACATCGACGGAACGGTGGCGCTGATCAACGGCCGCGACCCGTACGACATGCGTCGCGTCGGCGAGGACATCCCGAACCACGCGGTCATCGCCGCGGTCCGGGCCATGCACGCGGCCGGCCACGCGATCGTCTTCTGCACGGGGCGCAACGAGTGGTGCCGGGACGAGACCGAGGCATGGCTGGATCGTCACGTCGGCGTGCCGTACGAGGGACTCTTCATGCGGGCCGACGGCGACTCGCGGCGGGACGCCATCGTCAAGGAAGAGATCTTCGAGCGGCGGATCCGCGACCGCTGGCGCGTGGTGGGTGTGTTCGACGACCGACAGGCCGTGGTCCGGATGTGGCGGGCGCTGGGCCTGACAGTCTTCCAGGTGGCGGAGGGAGACTTTTGATGACGGGCAGGTATCCCCGCACCTTCCACCTTCCCGACTCCCCGGGCGCCTGCGACAGCGACGACGTGCAGCACGACCTGTCCTGGTTGGACGGTGAGCTGGTTGTGACCGAGAAGCTGGACGGCGGGAGCCTCACCTTCACCCGCGACACCGTGTACGCGCGCTCGGTCGACTCCGGTACCCGGCCGTGGGACCGGCCGGCGAAGGCGCTGTGGGCCATGACGGCGTACCGGATCCCAGACGACTGGCGGGTGTGCGGCGAGTCGATGTGGGCGCGGCGCAGCATCGCGTACTCCGACCTGCCCGGCGTCTTCATCGTCTTCGGCATCTGGGACGAGACCGACACGCTCCTGGGCTGGGACGACACGGTGGATTGGGCCCGGCGCCTGGAGCTGCCGGTGGTGCCGGTCCTCTATCGCGGCGGCAGCTTGAGCGAGGCGCGCGCGGCGTGGGCGTCGCAGCGCGAGGCCGAGTCGTCGGAAGGCTTCGTCGTGCGCAGCGCGGGCCGCATTCCCGCCGCCGAGCTCCCCCTCAAGGTGCTCAAATGGGTACGGCCGAACCACGTCAGTACGGAGCCGGCGCAGCGGCACCGCGACGACTTCGCAGTCAACGAGTTCGCCTAGCGACGAAGGGGCGGTCGCCCGCGGCGACCGCCCCTTGATCGTGGGTTTCGTCCGTTTACTCGCCCGGCGTCGACTTGGCGATCTGCATCAGGAACTCGATGTTCGTCCGGGTCTGCTTGAGCCGGTCGAGCAGCAGGTCCAACGCCGCGCCCGAGTCCAGCGAATGCAGGACCTTGCGCAGCTTGTGGATGATCGCCAGCTCTTCCTTGCCGAGCAGGATCTCTTCCTTGCGGGTGCCGGACGGATCGATGTCGATGGCCGGGAACACCCGCTTGTCGGCGATCTTCCGGTCCAGCTTGAGCTCGGCGTTGCCCGTGCCCTTGAACTCCTCGAAGATGACCGTGTCCATCATCGAACCGGTCTCCACCAGTGCGGTGGCGAGAATGGTCAGCGAACCGCCGTTCTCGATGTTGCGCGCCGCGCCGAGGAAGCGCTTCGGCGGGTAGAGCGCCGTCGAGTCGATACCACCCGACATGATCCGGCCACTGGCCGGCGCCGCCAGGTTGTACGACCGGCCGAGGCGGGTCACCGAGTCGAGCAGGACGACCACGTCGTGGCCCAGCTCGACCAGGCGCTTGGCCCGCTCGATGGCCAACTCGGCGACCGTGGTGTGGTCCTGCGGCGGCCGGTCGAACGTGGCCGCGATGACCTCGCCCTTCACCGACCGCTGCATGTCGGTGACCTCTTCGGGTCGCTCGTCCACGAGCACGACCATGAGGTGGCACTCGGGGTTGTTGTG